>NYYB01000044.1 GCA_002685755.1 Nitrospinota bacterium | reverse complement strand
CCGATGCTTCCCGCCAAGGATCGGAAGGACCGCGAAAGTAAGCGGCCGCTCGGGCGCAACAAAGAGATCTACAACAAGGTGCTTCACGACTGGCTGGACATCGTAAGGGCGGCGGACCAACTCGGCTGCTGGGGAATCAGCACCATCGAACACCATCTCCACACAGAGGGTTATGAGGTGGGGCCTAACCCGGGGATATTGAACGCCTGGTGGGCCTCCCACGTTAAAAACGCCCGAGTGGGGGCGCTGGGCTACGTCATGGCGACCCAGGACCCGATCCGCGTGGCCGAGGAGTGCGCTATCCTCGACCACATCACCAAGGGAAAATTTTTCGTCGGCGTCGCGCGGGGTTACCAGTCGCGCTGGGCGAACATCCTGGGCCAGGCCAACGATTCGGTGGCGGCGGTTTCGCGGTATATCGGCGGAAAGGACGACATCAAGAACCGCGATATTTTCGAGGAGCGCATGGAGATGCTCCTCAAGCGCTAGGCCGAGGACTCGCTTGTCCTCGACGGCAAGTATTATCAGGCCCCCTATCCGATCAAGGACGGCATCGAGTACCCGGCCTGGAAGAGCGCCAAGAGCGCGGGAGTGGATGACGGAATCGACGACGAGGGCCGGGTACGGCGGGTGGGTGTGTGCCCCGCCCCCTATCAGCACCCTCATCCCCCTCTCTTTCAGGCAGTTAGCGCCAGCGCCGATTCCATCCGGTTCGCGGCTCAGCGGGGCTTCCGCCCCACTTATTTCACAAAACTCGAAAAGATGGAGGAGTTTAGCCGCCTCTATGTCGAGGAGGGCAAAAAGGCTGGCCACGGTTGGGCGCTCGGAGAGCGTCAGAACATGTGCCGGTGGATTCATGTGGCCGGCTCCGAGAAAGAGTACGACGAAAAGCTGCGCAGTTACGATCAGGACATTTATCAAAACTTCTACGTTCCGTTTTTCCCGCAGTTTCCGGACGATACGGAGAGCATCGACTGGGTCCAAAACATCAAGGACAGCGGTATTTTCCACGGCGGTACTCTCGACCAACTCACTCGGCAATTCGTGGATTCCTACAAGGTGGTTCCCGCCGAGTACATCACGCTGATCTGGCATTACGCTCAACAGCCCAAGGACGAAGTCATCCATGAGCTTGAAACCTTCATGACCAAGGTGCTTCCCGAGCTCGAGGGGCCCGCTTCGAGCGGCAATACGGTGGGCGGCGTCGGCTGATCCGGGAAAAAAAGGATTCAAGAGCTCTGGCAAGAGCTTGGGGGAGCCATCGTTTTCGGAATTCAATCGAACAGGAGGGGAATCATGTACGAGATTGTCGATCTCAGCCAGGAAATTTACACGGATGCCCCTCGTTTTCGGGGGCACCCGGCCACGAAAATCGAATACATCGCCCGTCACGAAGACATGGAAAACGCCCCCATCAAACCCAAGGACATTACCTACGCGGCGATGATGCTCCACATGTGCGATCACGGTCCTACCCACACCGATTCGGTGAGCCATATCGACGAACGCGAGACCGCCCCGAATATCGATCAGTCGCCTCTGTCGATGTTCCTCACGCGTGGTGTCGCGCTGGATTTTACCGGGCAGGTCGAGCCCAAGCAGGAAATCTCACTCCAACTTCTCCAGGACGAACTCACCAAGCGGAATCTCACCCCGCCGAAGGAAGGTACGCTCCTTTTTACGGGGGGCCACTACCGCCGGACGTTTCCTCGGGAGGAATATATCTCCGAGTATCCGGGGCTGGGACGTGAGGCGGCGGACTTTCTCTACCGCGAGTGCGGCGTCGTGAACATTGGCCAGGACGCGCCCAGCATCGACGCCGGGGTCAACGCCAATGACCTGATTTTTCCGTGCCATGTGATATGCCGCGAGCTTCAGCGCCATAACACCGAAAACCTCGCCAACATCGAGGAGGTGGCTGGAAAGGAATTTCTTTACGCAGGGCTCCCCCTTAAAATCCGGAACGGGACGGGGTCGCCCGTAAGAGCCGCCGCCATCCTGAACCTCTGAGAAGGGTTCTTTCAAAATAATAAAAATGAAATCAATTGCTTGTCCCCCGGGGGGCACGCCTCTGGGGGATTTTTTCGGCTTGATTAGGGGGAGGTTAATAAACGCCCCCGGGTTGTTCCTAATTCGATTCCGACCAATATTAAGAGAAATAAATCCGAATCCGTGATATTTGGGGGCAATTTTTGATTTTTGCGATTTTCGTGTAAAGTTTCCCATATAGACACAGCATGAATATCGAGTCCTATGGCGCGGATTTTTTTATTTTGAGAGATCGAGGTTTCTCCCGAGATGCGGTGTTTTGCCGAGGAAATGATTTGAAGGAGAAGGAGAGTTCACCCTGACAGAATCTCTTTTTTGAAGTGGTTTGTTGTTTGTTGTTGGTTGAAGCAATGCTGCCGTATCTTTTTCGTAGTTTCTATACATGGAGGAAGTACTAGATAAAAAAGCTTTTTGGTTTGTTTTTTCAGTTTTGTTTTTTGCAGTAGTGATGCTGGTTGGCTTCTCCGGCTCGATTACCACCGCCGATGCCGCCAAGCTTCGCATCGGGGCACACCGGTCCCTCTGGGGTTCGTTCGAAGTCATCGCGGACCGGATGGGCTACTGGAAGGTCGAGGGCCTGGACTACAAGGTCGGCTACTACAAGCAGGGTAAGCTGATGCGTAACGCCATCATCCAGGGCAACCTGGATACGGGCACGACGGGCTTCTCGCCTTTCACGACGGCACTCTCCAAGGGCGCCAAGGTGCAGGCCATCGGCGTGACGGCCAACATTTGCGCAGCCGTCAACATCGTGGTTCCGGTCAAATCGAAGGCGAAGACCCTCGCCGATGTTAAAGGCATGGTTCTCGCCAATAAAAAGGGCACGAGCACGGACTTCGCGTTCCAGTCCTACGTCATCCCGGCCTACGGGCTGAAGAGTTCGGACTTCCCGCTGCTCAGCGTCCGGGCCACCGAGCGAATCGCCGCCCTCATCTCGGGCAACGCCGGCTCCGCCATTGTGGGTGAGCCCCAGACCACGATCGCCGTGGAAAAAGGTCTCGTCCGCAGGCTTGAGAACCTCTGCAAGTACGACAAAACCCGCATGATGCACATCGGGAACCCGGCGACGGTCAAGGCGCACCCCGAGTTGTATGTGAAGTATTTCCGCGGGTGGATCAAGTCTCACAAGCTGCTCGAGAAAGATTCCCTGAAGTACGCGAAGGTCTACACCAGGGCCCTTAACGAGGTGGGCGATAAGGCAAAGCTTTCGTACATGAAACATGTCGTGAAGAAGCTAAAGTCTGATTTTTTCATTAACATGGAGACGAAAAAATACCTGAACGATATGGCCAGAAAGCAGGTGAAACTCGGGTGGATCAAGAAACATCCGGATTTCACGAAGATCAAGCTGGTGGACGACTCGATCCTGCGAAAAGTGGCGGCCGAGATGGTATACAAAAACTAAAAAGCCGCTGGATCGCATCAACCGGGGCGCTTCGGCGCCCCGGTTTTTTTTGTTTTTAAATTGACCACTTTAGTGTAGAATTTACTCGATCCAATCCAGAAAAATAGTTTACCGGTATTTCGTCATATTTTCGTGTTGTTAGGGAGACATTCTCCACTATCGGCTAAAGCAGAGGGACATAGCCCCGGTTTCGGGGATCGTCTCTCCTGTATGTCGCCATTCCTTTTCCTTGAGGAGAAAGAAGAATGAAAAAGCGAATCGCCAGTATCTTAATTGCCGCAGCGATGCTCGCCGGCCTTCTGGGCGCGGGCACAGCCGCCGAGGCCGCCAAGCTTCGGATCGGCGCTCACCGCGCGCTCATGGGCTCGTTCGAGATCGTCGCCCACAGGGGAGGCTTCTGGAAAAAACAGGGCCTCGATTACACCATCGCCAACTTCAAGCAGGGCAAACTGATGCGCAACGCCATCATCCAGGGCAACCTGGACACCGGCACGACGGGCTTCTCGCCCTTCTCGACGGCTATCTCGAGAGGCGCCCGCGTCACCGCTATCGGCGTCACCGCCAACATCTGCGACACCCAGCACATCGTGGTTCCTGTGAAATCGAAGGCGAAGAGCCTCAAAGACCTCAAGGGCGTCACCTTCGCCAACAAAAAGGGCACGAGCACGGACTTCGCGTTCCAGTCCTACGTCATTCCGGCGCATGGTTTGAAGAGCTCGGACTTTCCGCTTCTCAGCGTCCGGACCACCGAGCGAATTGCGGCTATCGTTTCGGGTAACGCCCAGGCGGCCTTAGTAGGCGACCCGATGCTTGAGATTGCCATTCAGGCCGGACAGATCCGCTCCCTTGAGAACCTGTGCAAGTACGACAAGACCCGCATGATGCACGTTGGCAACCCGGACACCCTGAAAAAGCACCCCGAGCTTTATGAGAAGTATTTCAGGGGCTGGCTCATGGCCCACAAGCTTCTCAAGGATGACCCCGACAAGTACGCCAAGATTTACCATACGGACCTTGTCGCGCTCGGCACAAAGGTGAATCTCAGCGTTATCCAGGCCGTCGTCCGGCGTCTCCGCTCGGAAGTTTTCATCACGGGTGAGGTGAAATCCTATCTGAACGACATGAACAAGAAACAGAAGAAGCTCGGCTGGATCAAGAAGATCACCGACTTCAAGAAGACCAAGTACATTGACGACTCGATCCTTCGCAAGGTCGCCAAGGAGATGAACTACTCGAACTAGCGGTCCCTGCCACCAATGGAAAATCCCCGGGGGCTCTGGCCCCCGGGGATTTTTTTGTGTGGATTTCGGGAGACCGGTTGCGGGGGAGGGGGGGGCTGGAAGCCTTTCCTATGCCTCTCCGGCTCAAAACCTCTCTGGCTTCGGACCGCCGCGCCGAGGGCTATGATAGCGCCCCGTCGTGCAGTTTTTGGAATTTTTATCGAGGCCGCAGGGCCTATGGCGGTGGAGGAATGGACCAACGCCGGGCGGGGCAGCCGGGGCCGCCCCATGGCCGGTCTGAAGTGATGCGGTTTCCCGAGCCTCGGAGTGGGGCTGGGGCCGGTAGAGACGGCTCCGTCTCCGGGCGGAGATTTTGAAGGGGTTCGAGGCCGGGGAGTTGAGGGCCGGGGAGTTGAGGCCCGGACGACAAAAGCCCCGGAGGCTTTGGCCTCCGGGGCTTTTGTTGACGCTTGATAGGTCCCAGACCTGAAGGGTCCTAAACTTTTTTGTCCTGGGCGCCCATCTCTTCCATCATGCCCCATTTGATGATGGTCCGGCTTTCGATGGGCTGGAAGAGTACCTTCTCGAGCAGGTAGCCGAAAATTCCCAGAACGGCGATGGCCACCATCATGAAGGCGGTGTCGAGGTATTCCTGGGCGTCGAAGATACCCGCCGAAAGACCCCACCTGATTCCGGCCAGGGATTCCGCGCCAACGCCCGCGCGCCAGGCCCGGGCCAGGCCGATCCGCATGCCGCTCAGGATCATCGGCAGGGAGCCGGGGAGCACCACGGTGCGGAAGATGGTCATCTTTTCCGCGTTCATGGATTGCGCCGCGCGTATCCAGACCGGATTGATCGTTTTAACGCCTGTCCACACCGCCATCGCGATGGGCAAGAAAGAGGCGAACGCCGTAACGAGGATGACGGTCTGATCGCCGTTTCCGAACCAGATGACGGCGAGAGGCGTCCATGCCAGGGCCGGAATCGGGAGCATGACCGAGAGCAGCGGGACGAAAAATCCCTCCCAGAAGGCGAATCGGCCCATCAGGATGCCGACGGTGACGCCGACGACCGATGCGATCATGAATGCGAAGGGCAACCGCCAGGCAGTCGCGAGGATATGCAACAGGATCGGGCTCTTGGCCAGCTGAACGATCTGATCGGTGAAGGCCAGCGTGTTTTTGAAAATCAGGGCATAGACCTGCATAAGGAAGCCTGCGTCAGGGAGGCTTTCGATTTTGGCATCTTTGAGTTGGTTTAGCAGGTCTTGATCCGCGCCCAATCCGACCGCTGTGACCAAGGGTTGAAAAACCAGCTCCCACGCCCGGAACACGATAGAGCCGAAGTAGGGAAACAAATCCCCCATCTTGGGATGCAGAAAATAGGCGGTAGCCTGCCATAGCAGCAAGATGATGAGGAACGGGTAAACGGGGCGCAATCTCATCCATAACGTTGGACGTTCAACTATTGTGGGGGCATCTAAGTCCAAAGGAGGAAGCCCGGATTGTGCCTCTGCCATCAGTTTAATCCTTCCCTATATTTACAGGTTCGAAATAGCCCGGTGAAAGTCATGACCAGTCACGGATCAACTCGTTNATATTGCGCTGTATNCCGATGAATTCNGNNGAAAGAGCATCCCGGGGCCGCGGCATGTCGATGGNGATGATNTCGCGGATCCTCCCCGGNTTGGGGATGAACACNACNACGCGGGTTCCCATGAAGACCGCTTCGCTGAGGTTATGNGTGACGTAGAGCACCGTTTTTTTCGTCTTTTGCCACACATCGACGGTGATCTCCTGGAGTTCCTCGCGCGTCTGAGCGTCGAGGGCGCCGAAGGGCTCGTCCATCAGGAGAATCTGCGGGTCGAAGGCGAGCGCCCGGGCGACGGCGACGCGCTGGCGCATGCCGCCGGAGAGACTATGAGGAAACAAATCGGCGAACTCCTCCAGGCGGACGAGCTTGAGAAAATCCATCGCGATTTTATGCCTTTTCTCTGGTGGATATTTCTGGTCTCGGCCCGCCACTTTCATGCCGTACTCGACGTTCTGGATAGCGGTGAGCCAGGGAAACAGCGCGTACTCCTGGAACACGACGCCCTTGTCGTATTCGTCTGTGATGGGCTTGCCGTCCATGTTGACGGTGCCGGCCGTGATCTCGACGAAGCCGGCCAGGATGTTCAGCAGGGTGGTCTTCCCGCACCCCGAGAGCCCCACGAGGCACAGAAACTCGCCGTCTTCGATATTGATGTTGATATCCTCGAGGGCGTGGACTTTACGCTCCGGGGTATCGTAGACCTTACGCAGATTCTTGATTTCAATTTTCGTAGTCATAGGCAATTTTTTCCTGACTTGGTTTAAAAAAAACCTCACAAATGCGAGACTGATTGGAGATCTGGCCGCTAGTGAATTTATTCTGACTTACGTTTAATCTATCAAGAAGTGGGTTTTATGAAAACCACTCGAATACGAAAAACGGGAATTTCGCCTAAATTTTTCACTATTTTTTGGGGGCGGCCTCGCCATTGCCCGGAATCGCTCGGAATCGAGAGCCGACCCGGCTCTTCCGGATGATTTCGACCCGATAAAAGAGGGGAGAGTCCGATGAATGCTTCCAGACCCCTGGAGGGTCTCAGGGTCCTTGCCGTCGAACAGTTCGGCGCGGGGCCCGTCGGCACCATGTTGTTGGCGGACATGGGGGCCGAGATCATCAAGATCGAGAATTTCAAGGCTGGCGGCGACTCGTCGAGGCCCGTTCCCCCCTACCTTCTCCCGAACAACGACAGCTACTACTTCCAGGGTTTCAACCGGAACAAGAAAAGCGTCGCTCTCGATGTCCGCTCGTCCGAGGGCCAAGCGATCTTCCGGAGCATGGTTCCCAAGGCCGACATCGTTTTTGTCAACGGAAAGGGGACCTGGCCCGAAAAGCTCGGCTTCACCTATAAGCACCTAGCCCCGCTCAACGAGAAAATCGTTTGTTGTTTTCTCTCCGGGTTCGGGGCGACCGGGCCGCGCTCGCCCGAGCCCGCCTACGACTTTCTGATGCAGGCCTACACGGGAATCATGAGCATGGCCGGTGAGCCGGACGGGCCGCCTACAAAGGCGGGCGTCAGCTTCGTGGACTATTCGGGAGGCTTCCTCTCGGTGGCGGGCATGCTGGCCGCCTTATGGGGGGCCGAGCGGACCGGAAAGGGACGTGATGTGGATGTCGCTCTCATGGACGGCGCCACCGCCCAACTCGCCTACCAGGCCTCCTGGGTCATGAACTGCGGGTTCGAGCCGACCAAGCTGGCCCACAGCGCCCACGCCTCAATCGTCCCCTCCCAGGTTTTTCGGACGAAAAACGGCTGGATTTATATCTCCTGCCTAAAGCATAAATTCTATCCGATACTCGTCGAGAAAATGGGGCGGCCCGATCTGGCCGACGATCCCCGGTTCCGGACTCTTCAAGATCGGTTCGACAATCGCGTCGAACTCAGCGAAATCCTCAGCGCCGAGATCGAAAAAAAAACCACCTCCGAATGGGCCGTCCTGCTCCAGGGACATGTCCCCTTCGCGCCAGTGAATACGGTGGCCGAGGCGCTCGAGGACCCTCAGGTCCTGGCCAGGGAGATGATCGTCGAGGTGGAGCATCCCGTCGCCGGGACGATCCGGGAAGTCGGGTGTCCGATTAAGTTTCCAGGCGCGGAGGTCCGGGCGGAGCGGGCGCCCTACATGGGCGAGCACACCGCCGAGGTTTTGGCCGAGTTAGCGGGAATCCGCGAGACGGAGCTACTCTCTCTCCGTGAGAAGGGGGTGGTGGATTGGACCGCTCCGCCCGAGGGCGGCGCTTAGCCCGAATAATGAGGGGTCAATTCTCCCCTTATTGGGGAGGGAATCCGGCTCCGGGGTTATTTCGACGTCATGACATAGGCCCCGTTCCAGTCTTTCGGCGGGGGATCGAGCATATAGTATTCGCAGCGCTTGATCATGGACTTAGAGGGGCTGTCTTCCTTGTCGGCTACGAGACCTTGGGCGAAAACCCCCATCGCTTCGGCAAACTGCCGCTCCAGATACAATTCAAAGCCTTGATGATAATGCTCGATAACTTTCGCTTTGTCCGGGTCGAGTTCTCCTTTTTTAGCGAGCAGTTCGTAGATATTGACGGGCTCCGATTTTCCCACCACGTTGATCATGTCCAGTTTACGCGCTTCGACGACGTCCTTCGCGCCTTCGTAGGTGCCCTCTCCGATCATGATATAGCTTCCGTATTCCTTGTTGGCCCCCTCGAACCGGGCGGCCGAGTTCACCGTGTCGCCCATCATGGTGTAATCCATTCGGGTGTTTGAGCCCATGTTGCCGACGACCGCGGGGCCTGTGTTCAAACCGATTCGGACGAAGAGTTCCCTCATGTTCCGCGCTTTCCACTCCTCGCGGAGTTCGACCATCCTTTTTTGCATTTCGATCGCCACGAGTGAGCACCGGGCAGCGTGGTCGGGCATCGGATTAGGAGCGCCGAAAAAGGCGATGATGGCGTCACCTTCGTATTTGTCCACCGTGCCATCGTAGTCGAGGATGATTTTCGTCATCTTCGAAAGATATTCGTTGAGGAGCTGGACCAGTTCCTCGGGGCTCATGGACTCGGAGATGGAGGTGAACCCGGCGACGTCCGAGAAAAACGCGGTGATTTCCTTCCGCTCGCCGCCGAGTTTCAGGAAATCGGGGTTTTCGACAAGCTGGTCGACAATCTTCGGAGACAGATAGGTTCCGAAAGCGGATTGGATAAACCGTTTGTCCCGCTGCTCGATGATGTAGTGGAATATCGTCATGCCGGCATAGACGAACAAGATTGTCAGTATGGGGTAGGAAACGTTGAGCCACCATCCGTTTTTGATGAATAGGAATTGATTCAAGGAGATGGAGGAGAGAAGCACGATGATCGCCCCGATCCCGCCGGTGATTGCGCCTAACCTGGGGAGGAGGAATGTTCCCAACAGCCCGAGTACGAGGATGTTGACCGCGGTGTAGCCCATGAATGGAACGGGAACATCGGTTTCGCCGATGAGGGGCAAATTGACCTTGAAAATAAGGGAACTCAGGAAAATTTCCGCCCACCAGGGTTTCTCGAGGAATTCGCTCCGAAGCATATTGTCGATGACGGTGGCATGGATGTTCACCCCCGGTATCGCCTTGTCGAAAGGGGTCACCCGCAGGTCGGCCAGTGCGATGGCCGTTGGTCCGACGAGGACCATTTTTCGCTTGAAGGCCGAAGGCGGGGCGAGGTCTTTCCGGCCGTTCACGATATCGACGATGGAGTATTCCGGAAAAGTTCCCGACGCCCCCAGGTAGTTGATGTACATCTCTCCCTTCGAGTTGGTCGGGATGATGATCTTCTTTCTTCCCGATATGGCGACCTTGTCCACTCCCCCCGGGTAGATCCAGAAGATGGTGGTTCCCCGAATGAAGCGTTCGAGTGTTCGCACGGCGATCGGGGCGAAAAGATAGTCTTGCTCTCCCGGAACTTCGACAAGATCCCGGTACTGTACAATGAGGGGATAGCGGCGGATGGCGCCGTCAATGTCCGGGACCATGCTGAAAAATGCACCGCCCCTCGCCGCGCTCGAGAGTTGGTCGATATTCGACTCGACCGCAAGCGCCCGAGGAAGGTAGATATCCTTGAGCGTTACTCCGGGAGACTTTTTGATCGCGCTGTATTTTGAATTTCGGATGTTGGAGAGGTATTGCTTCATCTGGCTTTGGTTGAGGTGCGCGATGTTCGACGCATCAAACTGAAAGAAATATCCCAAAATAGTCCGGCGCGAGCGTTTCAGCGCCCGGGCGAAAATGGAGTCGTGGTCGGCCTCCTTGATGGCGCGGCCGAGGTAGGTGGCGGTTTGGGAGTCCTGGCCGATCCCCTCGGCTTCCATCTTGCTCTTTATAAGTTTGAGATTATCGATTCCGCCGCTGGTGTCCGAGGAGGAGAAAACCACGTCGTAGGTGATAACGCGCGCGCGGTAGGATTTGAGCCGGTTCACCAGTTCGGCCTGAACCGTGTACGGCCACGGCCACCTGCCGAGTTGGTCGATGCTTTTCTCGTCGATGGCGGCGATGACCACTTCGTTGCCGGGTTTTTTCGGTCCCCGGACAAGAAAGCGCATATCGGATGCGACGAGTTCGATCCGCTCTACGATGTCGCTGATTAAAGGGGGTTGAAAGTAGTAGATGGAGAGCATGAAGGCGGTGAGGATGAACCCCACCGTCTGGCTGTTGAAGCTGATTTTCAGGAAATTCGGTAATCGCAAGAGATTTTCTCCCAATTGCCGGCCGGTTTGAACAGGCCAAGGTCGACCATAGGGATTATCGCATATTATCCGGGGTGCTTTCTATGGCTGAAATTTCGCCGGGCCCCTGACGACGGGCGCCGGTCGGGGGCCTCCGGTCCGGGGGCTGTCGCGTTATCTTGAACCCCGGTTCTCGATGTCTTAGGATAAAATCCCTTTTTTCCTCGTTAAGGAGCTACAGAAATGGCGGACTTGCCGATTCCCCAGGTCGTCAACTCTCTCGATGTGGATGAAGACAAGGCCTATGAGCCTCCCTACGCGATTCGGTGGGGGGTGAACCGAGAGACGACGGGAACAGACTCCATCACCATGGGAAGGACGATTATCCCGCCCCGGGGGCGAAACGGGCTGCATTACCACAAGAACTGCGACACCACGATTTACGTCGTAAAAGGCCCGATCAACATCTACTACAAGGACGGAGAAGAAATCGTCCGCAAGGAAATACCCCAGGGCCATTTCGTGTACTTCCCCCAGACCTGCATCCACGGCCAGGAGAACCCGAGCCAGGCCGAGGTCGCCGAGTTGATCTTCACATACGGCGCCATGCCCAACAAAGAGGCCGCGGGAACCACTTTTGTTGACGATCCGCGCGATCCGCTGAAGGACTGAGGCGGGCGGCCGCGGTTGTTTTCCGATTCTTCATTATTTTGGAGAGCAGTGGCCCTTTCCATCGTTCTCGCCGATTTCCGGGATTGCCCCATTACGCCTTGTAAAGGATTTCGATGGAAATCCCTTCGGGCGTTTCGATGAATGCGATCTTGGTGGTGGGGTTGAACTGGGTGGGCTCCACCGTGAATTTCACCCCGTTTTTCTTGAGTTCGGCGCAGTAGGCATCGAAATTCTGCTTCACTCGGAAGGCGAAATGATCCGTCCCGTACTGGAGGCCGCTCTTGTCTCCGGCGCTCTCCCCGGTCCGCTGGCCCCGGATGATGACAGTGGCGCCCTCGAAGGCGATATGAATCTGGGGGGCGCCGTGGATTTCATAGTTGTTCCCCATCTTGCCGCCGAGCTTATCGACGAACCACTGGGCGACCGTTTTGGGGTCCCTGCAGACGAGATGAACATGGTCGAATGAGATGTTATCGCTGTTCATTTAAACTCTCCTTTTCTGGCTACCCGTCCCAGGTGACATCCCCGAACTCTCCGGCGTTCGGCCTCCCCGCCGCTTCGAAGGCGGCGACCTCTTTTTTGCTGGCCGCGACCGTGGAATTGGCGCCGTGCCCCGGATAAAGCACCGTCTCGTCCGGAAGTGTGAGCACCTTATTCTTGATGGTGTCGATGGATTGAAGAAGCTGATCGTGGTTCCAGGTTTTGCCCGGTCCACCGGGAAAGATCGTGTCGCCGCACACGCAGTGGCCCGGAAAGAGAAACATCAGCATCCCCCGGCAATGGCCCGGCGTGTGGATGGCCCGGAGCGATATCCGGCCGAATGAAACGGCATCTCCGTCGTTGATCTGGAAATCGGGCCGGGTCCCGAATTCCTTGGCGTCCTCGGGGTGCTGGCCCATCGGGGCGCCGGTTCGCTTGCGCACCTCGTCGAGGGCGTCGATATGATCCCCGTGGCAATGGGTCTGAAGGATATATTTGGGGACCGCGCCTTCGCAGGCGGCCAGTATCGGCTCAGCGGAATAGGATGTGTCGATGATGACGCACTCTTTGGTCGCCTTGCAGGTCAAGACGTAGACGTTGTTGCTGTAGGGGCCGATGTTGAGCTTTTGGAAGGTCAACTCGAGGAGGTCCACCCTCTGATCGAATTCGCCCATCGAAAATCGCTCCTTGGGGTTCGTGCGGCCGCTATCGCCTCAATTTTCCGGCGCTTCCTGTGCGCTTCATTATCCGGCAAAGTACCTTGGATTTTAGTCGCGCCGCGCCGCGAGAACAAGGGGAAGAGAGTTGGCTCACGTATTCGTCAATATGGCGATCACCCTGGACGGCAAGATCGCCGGCGCCTTTGGCGAACGGGTTTCCTTGGGAACGGAAGCCGATCGCCGGGAAATGGACCGGCTGCGGGCCGAGGCCGATGTCATCGTTTGGGGAGGGGAGACCCTCCGCCAGGCCCGGTGCCCCGCTCTCGTGCGCGATCCGGGTCTCATCGCCTCCCGCGAGGAAAGAGGACTCCCCCCCCAACCCGCGAACGCGGTCGTCACCTCGACCGGACAAATCCCCGGAACGCTGTCGTGGTTCGATTCGAATGAAACCACGAGGTTGATCCTCACCCACGAGGGGGCGGCCGGTGCGTCCTCGGAGGCGGCGCGGGACCGGGCCGAGGTCGCCGCCCTCGGTGAGCGGGAACTCGCGGCCGCCGATATCGTGGATTTTATGGCCGGGAGGGGGTTTGAGCGGATTCTCCTCGAGGGCGGCGGCGGGGTCCACTGGTTGTTCGCCGAGGCGGGGTTGGTGGATGCCCTGCACGTCACCGTGACGCCCCTCCTCGCGGGCGGCGCCGGAGCGCCCACCCTCCTGGACGGTTCGGGGTTCCAGGCGGCCCGGTTCATGCGCCTGAAACTTAAGGATGTCCGCCGCGAGGGGGAGGAAATATTCCTCAAATACCGGGTGGAGGAATAAGGTCCGGATCTCTTTCCATCCCGTTTGGCCGGCGAATCGCCCGCCGGCCGTTGAACGGGCCGAATCCCTGTGATAGCTATGGTTATATCGAGATACCGACGATTCGAACCGATTGGGGCGATCCCCTGGAGGAAGCGCTGTGGCGAAAAAGGCGAAATCACTTTCGAAAAAACGCCTTCATGAAATGTACCGCGATATGCTCCGCATTCGCCGCTTCGAGGAGAAGGCGGACGAACTCTTCATGGCGGGTTTGATCAAGGGCGCCGTCCACGTGAGCATCGGCCAGGAGGCCTGCTCTGTGGGAGCTTGTAGCGACCTGAACATGGACGACGCAATCCTGACCACCCATCGGGGCCACGGCCATTCCATCGCCAAGGGCACCCGGCTCAACGAAATGATGGCCGAGTTGCTGGGCAAATCGAACGGGCTCTGCCGGGCCAAGGGCGGCTCGATGCACATCGCCGACGTCTCGATGGGCCACTACGGGGCGCACTCCATCGTGGGAGCCAACATGCCCATGGCCGTCGGCATGGGCCTCGCCTACCAGATCGAGGGCAAGGGGCAGGTCGCCGTCGTGTTCTTCGGCGACGGGGCCTCGAACCAGGGCAGCTTTCACGAATCGATGAATATGTGCTCCATCTGGAAGCTGCCCGTCATTTTCTTTTGCGAGAACAACGGCTATGCCGTGAGCTTCGGCGTCGGGCGCTCCACCGCGGTCGAAGATATTTCCACCCGCGCCCAGGGCTACAACGCTCCCGGCGTCACCGTGGACGGCATGGACGTGGTGGCGGTCCACGAGGCGACGCGCGAGGCCGTCGAGCGGGCCCGGAAGGGTGAAGGACCCTCCCTCATCGAGGCGAAGACCTACCGCTTCTACGGCCACTCGCGGGGGGACCCCCATTTCGGCCCCTACCGGACGGAGAGCGAGGTGAAAGAGTGGAGAAAGCGCGACCCGCTCCTCCTGGCGGAAAAACTTCTCAAGATGACCAAGGCCGAGAAAAAAGCCCATCAAAAAGCCGTGGGCGACGAGATGGAAGCGGCGTCCGAGTTTGCACAAAACTCTCCGAAGGCCACGCCGGAGTCGGCCCTCGAAGACGTATACGCCTGAGAGGCGGGAGATTAGCTCATGCGCGAAATCAGTTATGCGGACGCCCTGAACGAAGCGCTCCACGAGGAGATGGAACACGACAAGAAAGTGATTTGCCTGGGCGAGGATGTCGAGCTCGCCTACGTCTTCGGTGTCACGAAGGGCCTGATGGATAAATTCGGCGCCTCTCGGGTGCGCGACACGCCGATCAGCGAGCTCGGCTTCGTCGGCGCGGGCGTCGGCGCGGCGATGGCCGGCTACCGCCCGGTGATCGAAATCATGTTCATGGATTTCGTCATGCTGGCGATGGACCCCCTTGTGAATCAGGCGGCGAAGCTGCGCTACATGCTGGGCGGTCAGATCTGCATTCCGCTCGTCGTGCGCACCCCGGGCGGCGGGGGTGTGCAGTACGGCCCGACGCACTCTCAGGTGCTCGAGGCCTGGTTCATGCAGGTCCCCGGCCTCAAGGTGGCCTGCCCGAGCGACCCGGCGGACGCCAAGGGCCTTCTCAAGGCGGCCATCCGGGACGATAACCCGGTGTTCTTCTGCGAGCACAAGATGCTCTACAAGACGAAGGGCCCCGTACCCGATGGCGATCACATCGTCCCCTTCGGGCAGGCGGCCGTGAAACGCGAGGGCAGCGACATCACCCTCATCGGGGTCGGCTATCAGGTGCAAAATTGCCTCCGCGCCGCGGACAGGCTGGCCGGCGAGGGCATCAGCGCCGAGGTCGTGGACCCGAGGACTGTCGCTCCGCTCGACACGGCGACGCTGGCCGAGTCCGTCCGCAAGACAAACCGCTGCGTCATCGTCGAGGAGGGGCACCTCAGGAGCGGGGTCGGCGCCGAGATCGCCGCCGCGATTCAGGAGGAGGCCTTCGACTATCTCGACGCGCCGATCGGGCGGGTGGCGGCTCTCAACGCGCCGATACCCTTTGAGGTGGAACTTGAGGACTACGTCCTCCCGAACGAGGGCAACGTCGTCGAGGCGGCGAAGAAAGCGTTCGGCGTCATCGCCTGATCCGGTCAGGGATTCATCGAGGGCGGGGCCTGCGCTCCGCCCTTTTTGCTTTAAAAATGAAATCATCGGGAGATCGCGCATGGGACTGATCGAGATTAATCATACGAGCTTCACCGTGGCCGATGTCGACGCGGCGGCGAAATGGTACTGCGAAAACTTGGGCTTCGAGGTGATGAGCGACATGCACCGCCCGCAGGGCTACTGCGAGGCCGTGACGGGAATCCCCGGCGCCGCGCTCCACATCATCTACGTCAAGGGCGGCGGCTACGCCATCGAGCTGATCGAGTACACCCAGTCGAAGGGCGCAAAGATCGATTCGGCGACGAACAACGTCGGCAGCGCCCACGTCGCCTACAACGTGGAAAATTTAAGGGAAATGCACGCCGACCTCACGGCCAGGGGCGTCAGGCTGATCTCGGAGCCCATCCCCATCACCGAGGGGGCGAACAAGGGGGGCCTCGTCATCTACCTCGAGGACCTTGACGGCAACACCCTTGAGTTCATCGAGCGGCCCAAGGTGTAGAAGGGATTTTCGATCCCTCGTTTATCCTCCACCCTCCCTGAAATTCGATAGCGCACAAGCGAAAATCCCCCCCCACGCCCCGTCCCTCTCCCGTCGGGAGGGTTGGGGTGAGGGAGGATTTTAGAAAAAAATCGGACAGCTAAACCGAAACCGTCTCGCCGGGCTTGAGAGTGATCACCTCGGTGTCCGGGCTTCGCTTTGCGACTTCGGCGGCGAAATCCTCGGGCTTGCCGGTGAGGAAGGGGAGCGAGGAGTGGTGGACGGGGACGACGCGCTTGGCGTTTAGATAACTGACGGCGATGGCGGCGTGGGCCGGGCCCATCGTGGCGCGGTCGCCGATGGGCAGGAAGCACAGGTCTGGCTCCCAGAGCTCGCCGATGAGCTTCATGTCGCTGAAAAGGCAGGTGTCGCCAGCGTGGTAGATGCGCTTGCCGTCCTCGAAGGTGAGGATCAGGCCGCAGGGTTCGCCGGCGTAAACGCCGTCGGGGCCGTAGCTCGAGCCGTGGATGGCGTGGGTCATGGTGAGCTGGATGCCGCCGAGATCGACGGTTCCCCCCTTTCCCACGGGTGTGAGATGGTCTTTTAGGGCCTCGTGGGCGCGGCCCAGGGCGCGGACGAGGTCCATGTGCCCGGCGACGGGGCAGGGGTTTTCGTTGAATACGGCCATGATGTCGCCGGTGTGGTCTCCGTGGCCGTGGGTGAGGCAGATGAGGTCGGCCTTGCGCGGCGATTTCAGCTCCTCGGGGCAGACGGGGTTCGCCTGGAGCCAGGGGTCGATGTAGATGGTCCGGCCCCCGCCGGTTTCTACCAAAAACGTGGATTGCCCGTGATAGGTGAGAGTCGCGCCCATTTTCGGTCTCCTTGGAATGAATTGCGGAAAGGGGAAGTAGGGGAGGCCCTCCCGGACCATCCGGCGGACCGCCGGAAGGGCGCTTTATTGTGCCCGGATGTCAGGATTCGGAGAGGGAAATCTACCCAACCCCCGCGCGGGGTGTCAATTCTCCCCGATGGCTTGGCGGCCGATTTTACTTCCGCCGCGGGCAGTCTCGGGCAATATCCCATATGATAGCGGAGACTGGCCGGAATGGGGTCGACCGGGAGGTCGGCTTGACCGGCTGGGCGGCTGGCCGCACTTTATCAGAGAGGTTTTCCCATGAAGTCGCGCCAAAAATGGTTTGTGCTGACCGCGGCGGTCGTTCTGGCGGCGGGCGGGACCCTGACGTACACCCTCGTCCGGAACCCGCGCGAAGCGAAAACGATCGAGCCCGTTGAAAAGGGCCGTCTCGTCCGGACCACCGTTCTCCGGAAGCAGGAGAAAAAATTCCTCGTCACCGCCTACGGGACCGTTAGGCCCCGGACCGAGATCAAGGTCGTGGCCGAGGTTTCGGGAAGGGTGATCAGCCGCTCGGACGGTTTCAGGGACGGCGGTTTCATCAAGAAGGGCGACACCCTTTTCGAGATCGACCCGGTGGACTACAAACTCGCCGTCGCCCGGCGGCGCGCCGAGATTGCCCAGCTCAGGGCCGATATCGAGCGCCTGGTCCAGGAGGAGAGAAACCACCAGGCCGACCTTCGCATCGCCCTGCGCCATCTCGAGGTCGTCCAGGGCGAGCTCAAGCGAAACCAGCGGCTCAGGCGGCAAAAAATCATCTCCCCCGGAAAACTCGACATTTCCCGCCAATCCGTGCTCCGGCAGGAGCGGGAGGTCCAGCGCATCCGGAACCTCCTGGCGCTGGTGGCGCCGAGCCTCTCCCAGAAAAAAGCCGCGCTCGATGTTACGAGCGCCCGTCTCCAGGAGGCGCGGCTGGATCTGAATCGGACGCGCATCGTCGCGCCCTTCGACGCGCGGGTTCGCAACACGAATCTGTCGACGGGCGACTATATCCGGGAGGGAAACGTGGTCGGGAAAATCTACGATTCCTCCGTACTGGAGGTGCCCGTCTCGGTGCCAGTTGACGAGGCCAGGTGGGCCTTCCGGCGGATAGCGGGCCAGCCGTTCCCCCGGACACAGGACGAGGTCCAGCAGTATTTCTCGAGCGCGAAGATCTACTGGAGCCGGTTCGGTCAGAGGTTCGAGTGGGAGGGCCGCGTCACCCTGGTGGGGGCGGGCCTCGACGAATCGACCCGGGCGGTCACGATGGTCGTCGAGGTCCCCGAGCCCTTCAGGAAATGGATTCCCGGCAAGCATCCCCCTCTCACGGTGGGAATGTTCGTCAAGGTGGGCATCCAGGGAGTCACGTTGTCCGACGTTTACGTCATTCCGCGATCCGCCCTCCGGCCGGGCGACAATATTTACATCTACGCGGACGGCGCCCTCGCCGTTCGGCCGGTCAAGATTATCCGCAAAGGCCAAGATGAGGCAGTCTTACGGAACGGAGTGAACGAGGGAGAGCGCCTCATCCTTTCCGCCATTCCGGCGGTGGTTCAGGGCATGAAGCTTCGGGCCGCCGACGCGGACCGGAACGCCGGATCGAAGAAAACGCATGCCCNCCGCCGTGGGGCCGTGTCGCCTTGAAGCGAATCATCGCCGCAACGACGAACCACCGGGTCTTCGCCAACNTTCTGATGGCGGTGCTCATCCTGCTCGGCGTGNTTTCCNTTTATCAAATCAAAAGCGAGATCATTCCCTCCTTTTCCCTCGATATGGTGAGTGTCACCGTCGCCTGGAAGGGGGCCAGCCCCGAGGAGGTGGAGGAGGGCGTCTGCATCAAGGTCGAGGAGGCCATCGCCGGAATCACAGGCATCAAGAAAATCTCGTCCACCGCGAATGAAAACAACTGCTCTCTCATCGCGGAGCTTGAATCGTGGGTGGATGATGCCCGGACGGTGATGGACGACATCAAGAACGCCGTGGACCGGATCGACACTTTTCCCGACGAGATCGAACGCCCGGTGATCTCGGAAGTGAAGCGGATCGATCAGGTCCTCAACCTGGCCCTCTACGGGGACGCCCCGGAAACGGCGCTGAAGCGGATGGCCGAGGAAATAAAGGAGGAATTGATCGCCTTGCCGGGTGTCTCCCAGGTGGCGATCAACGGGGTGAGAAACTGGGAGATTGCCATCGAGGTCTCGGAGGCCACCCTGCGCCGGCACGGGCTGACCTTCGAGAGGCTCGCCGAGACGATCCGGAAAAACGTGCTGGAGCTGACCGGGGGCGATATCCGCTCCTCGGACCGACGGATTCGCATCCGCACGGTGGGCAAGCGCTACACCGGCCCCGAATTCGAGAATCTCGAGATGCTCACCCGGGCGGACGGTACGATCCTCCGGCTGCGGGATATCGCCCGGGTGGTGGACGGGTTCGAGGATACGGACAAGTCCGGCCGATTCAACGGAAAGAACGCCGCCCTCATCATCATCAACAAAACCGAAGACGAGGACGCCCTTCAAATCGCCGATAAGGTGAATGCCTATGCCGCCCGGAAGCAGAAAACGCTTCCCGCGGGGACATCTCTCACCCCCTGGGCGAATACCTCCCGGCTGATTCTGGATCGCCTCAACATGCTTTTGCGGAACGGGAGAATCGGCCTCGTCCTGGTCTTTTTGTCCCTCTGGCTTTTTTTGAACATCCGCCTTTCGTTCTGGGTGACAGTGGGCATTCCGGTTTCCCTGTTGGCCTCCCTGGGGTTCGTCACCTTCGTGGGCGGCTCGTTGAATATGATCACCATGTTCGCCTTTATCATGGTTCTCGGGATTCTCGTGGACGACGCCATCGTCGTGGCCGAAAACATTTACGCCCGGATGCAGACGGGAGAGGATTTCTTCGAGGCGGCTATCGGGGGGGCCGCCGAGGTGGCCTGGCCGGTCGTCGGAACCGTGACCACCACCATCGTCGCGTTCATGCCCCTGTTTTGGGTCGAAGGCACACTTGGAAAATTCATGGCCATACTTCCGGTGGTCATCATCGCCGCGCTTGTGGCCTCGTTGGTCGAGTCGTTGTTTATCCTCCCGACTCATCTGGCGCACTGGGTCAGGCCGCCCCGAGAGAAATCGGTTTCGGGACGGATCCGGGCCCGGATCGAAGGTTTCGTCACCTGGTGGATCGGCCGGGTCTATCTGCCCTTTCTTCGATTTTGTCTTGAGGCCCGCTATCTGGTCATCGCGGTGGCCCTGGTTCTTTTCTCCGTGACGATAGGGCTCACCATGGGCGGGCACGTGCGCTTCCTTTTTTTCCCGGGTTTCGATTCCGATTTCATTCAGGCGAAGGTTCTTTTTCCCGAGGGGACTCCCATCGGACAGACCTCCAGGGCGGCCAGGAGGATTGAAGAGGCCGTCCGGTCGCTGGAGAAGGAGTTTCGGTCCAAATCGGGAGAGCCAATCATTCAAAACGACTTCGCCATTTTGGGAGAGCAGGTCTCAAGACCCAATAAAAGCGAGGCGGAAGGAAGCAACGCGGCCCAGGTCATCGTCGAGCTTCTTCCGGCGGAGCGCAGGGGAATCCCCAGCTCCGAGATCGTATCCCGCTGGCGCGAGAAGGTCGGAGCCATCCCCGATGCGCTGAGCCTGACATTTGGCGGATCTCAGGTGCACCCCGGCGGCAAGCCGATAGAAATCCGCTTCACGGGGCCGGGCACGGCCGACCTCCGCCGGGCGGCCGAGGCCTTGAAGATCGAGTTGAGAAAGTATCCCGGGGTGCAGGAGATCGAGGACGATTTCCGGCCCGGCAAGCTCGAGCTTCGGGCCGAACTCAAGCCCCAGGCGAGGGTGCTCGGCGTCTCGCTTCAGGACCTCGCGTTTCAGCTCCGCTCCCGTTTCTTCGGTCTCGAGGCGCTGCGGATTCAGCGGGGGCGCGACGATGTGAAGGTAAAGGTCCGCTACCCGCCCGAGGAGCGCCGGACGCTCGGCAACGTGGAGAGCGCCCGCATCCGCACGCCCTCGGGGGCTGAAATTCCTTTCTACGATGTCGCCGATGTCGGGATTTCACGAGGGCTGGCTGAGATCAAGCGAATCGACCGGAGCCGCGTGATTACCGTCACGGCCGAGGTGGACGAAGCGATAGCGAACTCGGCCGAAATTATCGCCAGCCTCGGGAAGGGATTTTTTCCCGGCCTTATGCGGAGGCTCCCCGGTGTGCGCGTTCGCTTCGAGGGCCAGGCGAAGGATCGCAGGGAATCCGTCGGAAGTCTGATGCGGGGGTTCGCGTTCGCGGGGGCGGTGATCTTTTTGATATTGGCGACGCTTTTCCGGAGCTATTTTCAGCCCATCGTCGTCATGAGCGCCATCCCGTTCGGGGTCGTCGGCGCGGTTTGGGGGCACATCTTCATGGGTTTCGACATCTCCATGATGAGCCTGATGGGAATCGTCGCCCTGTCGGGGGTGGTGGTGAACGATTCTCTGGTTTTTCTGGATTTCGCCAATCGTTTCATCGCCCGGGGAATGAAGATCGAGGAAGCCTTGACGCGGGCGGGGGCCTCGCGGCTGAGGCCGATTGTGCTGACCTCGCTGACCACCGTCGCGGGGCTCGGGCCCATGCTCTTGGAGCGGAGCTTTCAGGCACAGTTTCTCATTCCCATGGCGGTCAGCCTGTGCTTCGGGCTTGTGTTCGCCACCGTCATTACGCTGGTCCTCGTTCCGGTGTTCTCGCTGATCGGAAACGACATCGTGCGCCTGTGGCAGCGGCTATGGTCGGGGAGGTGGTCCAGCCGGGAGGAGGCGGATGTCCACCACCCCCAAAGTGGCCCCGAGGTGCATATCGCGGACCTCCCGGACTCGGCTTGACCGCCGGGCGTTTGGACCTTGTAATAGCCCTAAATACCGGGTATTCCATTTGTCTTGGCCTCAATTTTCGATGACAGGAGGATGTGCGTTTCATGGCGGCAATGGACGAGGTTCGCTACGGCGAGGCCGTAAAAGACAATATGGAGGCGGTCTTGATGGTCGCCCCCGAAAAACTGGAGGTCAAACAGGTTCCCGTTCCCGAGCCGCTGGTAGGCGAGGTGCTGGTCAAGGTGGAATCGACCACGATCTGCGGAACCGATATCGAGATCATCAAGGGAACTCACGTTCCCCGTTGGCCGCCGCAGCTTCCCGCCATTCTGGGCCACGAGTGGGCGGGGCGCATCGTGGCGATGGGCCCCCACACCGAGGGCTTCGGCTTCGAGATGGGGGATCATGTCGCGGGGACGAGCCACGCCGGGTGCGGCGCCTGCCGCATGTGCCACATCGGGCGCTACAACCTTTGCTACAATTACGGGAAAACCGTCACCGGCCACCGGCAGTACGGCCATGTCTCCCAGGGCTCCTACGCCGAGTATGTGTCCAACAATATCCGCGCCCTTCACAAAATGCCCAAGGACATGTCCTTCGAGCTGGGCTCGGCGGTCGATCCCGCCGCCTGCGGGCTCTGGACGGCCAAGCGCGCCGGAATCAACGCGGGCGACACCGTGATCATTCTGGGCTCGGGGCCCATCGGGGTTTTCGCCTTCGAGTCGGCGCGGGCGCTGGGCGCGGGCAGGATCATCGTCGTCGGCGGGGGCCGGCGGCTCGAGATTATCGCCGGGCAGGGCGCCGAGACGATCAGCTACCGCGAGGGAAACGTGGTGGAGCAGGTCCGGGAGATGACGGATGGCCAGCTGGGCAACGTCGTCCTCGAGACGGCGGGACAAAAGGCGAGCTTTCAGTGGGCCATCGACTGCGCGGGCAAGGGCTCGCGGGTGGCGCTTACCGGAATCCCCGAGGAGATACCCGACATCGCGTGGAAGCGGGTGGTCCTCGAGGAGATGGACATCTTCGGAGTCCGGGCGAATCCGAATTGCGGGGACGAGGTGATCGGGCTGATTCGGGGCGGCCGCTTGCGGGTTGAGCCCTACATCACCCACCGGTTCCCGCTCAAAAACTACCAGGAGGCGCACGATATTTTCGTGGCGCGCCAGGACGGCGCCCTGTTGGTGAACCTCACGCCCGGCACCTAGGGCGGGCGCGCCCCGCATTAGGGCGAACGCACACGATGCTTAGGACGAACGCGCCCGGCGTCTAGGGTGGATTGGAAACGGCGATATGGCGGACGGGCAGGAAAAAAAATACGGCGCGAAAATGATCGCCGAGGCGAAGTTGGAGGCGGTGCCCAACCCCTCGCCCCAGCGGGACTATATCGTCGATTTTTCGATTCCCGAGTTCACTTGCCTGTGCCCGATCAGCAATTTCCCGGATTTCGCGACGATTCGAATCTGTTATGTGCCCGGCGAGATGATCGTCGAGCTCAAATCGCTCAAGCTCTATATCAACCGCTTTCGCGACCAGGAGGTCTTTCACGAGCAGGCCGTCAACCGGATACTCGACGACCTGGTGGCTTGCTGCGCCCCCAAGTGGGCCTGGATCGAGGGCGATTTCAACGTAAGGGGCAACATCAAGACGAAAATCCGGGCCACCCATGGTCAGCGGCCGGCGGGGGTTCCGGATTAACGAAGCATTATTGGCGTTGACGGAGGAAAGAATGTCTGATCTGAAGGTTGCCGGAAAGGATTTGTCCCGCATCGACGCTCCCGACAAGGCGGCGGGAACCGCGCGGTTCGCGGCCGATGTACCGCCGCCCGCGCGCGGGCTCATCGGGCTCGTTCTCAGGAGCCCTCACCCCCATGCAAAAGTCCTCTCGGTGGATAGCCGGGCTGCCGAAAAAATTCCCGGCGTCCGGGTGGTCCTCACCCGCGTAAACGGCCCCAAGCACCGCTTCGGGGGAGGCATCAAGGACCAGACCTGGTTCGCCGCCGACGGTT
>NYYB01000167.1 GCA_002685755.1 Nitrospinota bacterium | reverse complement strand
CAGGATCGAGCGGTTGAAATCGGGCCTCAGCACCTCTTTTTGGCTGCCACCATCTCCGGGCATCTGATATCCTCTCGCTCGGGCGATTTTGCCAATTATATCATATGGTTACAAAGATTCCCGCCTCTTTTTGCTCTGTTCCGCCGCATAATGTGGGATAAATGAAGTTCCGTCCATTATCCTTGATTGTTGCCGGAGGAATCAATCGATTTCAGGTTTCCCGGCTGTCAGGTATTATCCGGGGGTCATCTTTTTATAACTTGTCTGGGGGGGGGATGTTCGTGCCGGAAAAAGCCATGCCGCAAAAATTATGTGTAGTGGGTCTCGGTTTGATGGGTACGGTCCTGGCCGCGAAACTCGTCCGGGCCGGATATGAAGTCCGGGGTTACGATATCGACAAAGAGCGAATGTCGCTGCTCGAGGAGAATGGCGGAACACCGGCCGAATCGCCCGCCGGGGCGGCGGCGGGGGCGGCATTTGTTGTCCTCTCCCTGATGAACAGCGATATCGTGCGGGAGGTTTGTTTCGGGGCCGAGGGGTTTATTGAGAGCGCGGAGGAGTCGCTCCTCGTTATCGATACCACGACTTCGCGGCCCGAAGACTCTATCGAGACAGCCGCCGGGCTTCGCAGGCGCGGCTTCTCCTTCCTTGACGTCAGCCTGAGCGGTAGCCGGGACGACATCGTGGCGCTGGCCGGCGGCGACGAATCCGACCTGGAGCGGGCGCGGCCCGTCATCGCCGCCTTCGCCCGGTCCTGCCATCATATGGGACCAAGCGGCGCGGGCGCCCGGACCAAGCTGATCGTCAACCTCATCTCGGGTTTGAACCGCCTGGTCATGGCCGAGGGGCTGGTTCTCGGCATGAAGTCGGGCATGGACATGGAAGCGCTCCTTGAGGTTCTCAAGGACACTGCGGCCTACAGCAAGGCCATGGTCCACCGGGGGGGGCGGATGGTGCGGGCGGATTACGACAACCCCAGCTCCCGAATTCGCCAGCACCATAAAGATGTCCGCCTCATCCTGGAGCAAGGGCGGCTATTCAATACCCCGATGTTTTTGACCGGTGTTCACGATCAAATTC
Source organism: Nitrospinota bacterium (assembly GCA_002685755.1). Taxonomy (GTDB): domain Bacteria; phylum UBA8248; class UBA8248; order UBA8248; family UBA8248; genus UBA8248. The sequence goes on along the minus strand of NYYB01000167.1, from coordinate 15,567 downwards.
TACAGGCCGCCGAGCTGGGCGGGCTCGAGGACGCGGACAACGCGGCCTTAATCGAGGTGCTCCGCCGCCTGGCCGGGATTCCCTCTTTCTAGGGACAGGGCCGGCAAGAGGACGCACGTTCGTTTTTTTAAAAGAAAGGAATACGGAAGTGCAAAAGCGGATGCTTGGAAGTAGCGGATTGGAGGTCACGGCCGTCGGGTTCGGGGCGATGACGATAGGCGGTTGTTTCGGGCCTGTCGATGACAATGAAAGCCTGCGCGCGCTGCATGCCGCCATCGACGGCGGCATCAATTTCATCGACACATCGAACGCCTACGGCGAAGGGCGAAGCGAAACGATTATCGGGAAATTCTTGTCCGAGCGATCCGGCAGCGAAGATATTATTATCTGCACCAAGGGTGGGAACAGCTTCGATACGTTTCCGGGTGGAGGCTGGGGGCGCGATTTCACCTCTGTTTTTATCGAAAAGTGTCTGGAGGAAAGCCTCCGGCGTCTGGGGCGGGAGGCGATAGATTTTTACCTGCTTCATAACCCCAAACTCGACGATATGAAGGCGGAGGACTGCTACGCTTTTCTCGAGAAATGAAAGGACAGTGGCAAGCTGAAGGCCTGGGGTGTTTCGGTGAACACGACGGAGGAGTGCGATTACGCCATCGAGTCGAAAAAGCCCACGCTCCTTCAGATGGAGTACAACGTTCTCGAGCAGGGAGCCGCTGAGTCATTCGCGAGAGCCAGGGAAAAAGAGGTCGGCGTCATTTGCCGGGTTCCCATCAAGCGTGGGTTTCTTTCCGGCCGATTCGATGAAACCGCCGAGTTTGGCGAAGACGATATGCGCCGCTGGATCCTGACGGCGGAGAACATCCGAAAATTCCAGGAAAAGCTGAATCGCCTTCGGGATGTAGCGGGCCAGCTGAACCTATCGCCCGCCGAGGTGGCCATTCGCTTCTGCGTATCGAATCCGAATATCAGCACCATCATCCCCGGAATCCGGACCAAGGAGCAGGCGAGGCAAAACGCCGCCAGCGGCGATTCGCTGTCGATCGAAGCGGTGAAGAGGCTTCTCGAATAGGTTCCGGAATATCCCCGCCGCCTAGGAGTTCTTTTCCCTGTCGAGGTAGGCCTTGTAGACGGATATGCCGTCTAGGTCTCCGTAGCCAGCGCGGATTCCTTCCCTGTAGAGCGGAATACAGGCCTTGCCGACCGGTGAAACGGCTCCCACCCGGCTCGCGAGTTTCACCCCGAGTTGGATATCCTTCATCTGTACGTCAAGAGTGCTCATGGGATTGCTGAATTTTTCGTGGACCATGTCGGGAGCCTGGGTTCGAAACTGGGCCCACCCGCCCACTCGGCTTCGCATGAGCGCGTCGAGCAAGAAATCTTTTTTGAAACCGCAACGCAAACCGACCCTCAGTATTTCGGAAATAACGCAGCGCCCCATGGTGGTGAGGTAGTTTACCGTGGCTTTTAGTTCGGCCCCTGCGCCGGAGGGTCCGCAGTAGATCTGGTCCGAGAGCATCTCCCCGAGAAGAGGCTCTACTTTTTGATAGGCTTTTTTGTCTCCTCCGACAAGAAACAGCCCTTCCCTCTCGGCCACGTAACCGCTGTTTCCGCTGACGCAACCGTCGAGGTAGGGCACCTTTTCCTTTTTGCACAACAGGGCGTGTTTTCTCGAGTCGTCCGAATCCGCCGTGGTGGTGTCGATAACCACTTCCGGAGAGCGGCCGGGTGCAAAGGCCAAGTAACCTTCTTTCCCTCGGGCGGTTAGTAGCGAGATTTTGGAGTTCGGCACCGAAATAAAGAGGATGTCCGATTCTTCGGCTACCAATCTGGGAGAGGAGAGGGGCGCCCCGCCGATTTTCTTGAACTTTCGCCGGGCTGCGGGAATGGGGTCGGTTCCGAAAACCGTATAGCCGTCCTGAATGAGATTTTTAGTAAAGGCTTGGCCCATGAGGCCCAGGTCGATGAAACCGATAGTTTTTCCTTTTAAGGCTTGACTCGTCATGTTTTCTCCCTGTTGAAACGAACTGTGACGTGGCTGAATGAAATACCGAAAAACAGGCAAGTGAAAATTTCCGTTTTTCTTGCAAGTGGGTGGGCCAAGGGATGAATTCAATAGTGAAGTGTGTTGGGNAAAGCCGAAGTTTATAGAATGTCCCCGNTGCTTAGAAGTTCAATGCTGTATTTGTGCTGATTTCCTTNATAGTAAATTTGGGAAAATTCTATCGGNTCACCGTCCGTTCCATACACGAATGTTTCAACGTATAAGACCGGATCCAAAAGTCCGATTTTCAAATGTTCCGCGACTTCGTTGTCGGCCGTCCGGGCTTCGAATGCCTGGTTGATTTTGCCGATATGAATACAGAGCCGTTTTTTTATGATATCGAACATGCTTTGGTTCAAGATATCGTTTCGCTCCACTTTGTTAGCCAGAATCGAGGGCAAGAAATTCATGGTGTAGCAATAGGGCGAATCTCCGCTCATCTTCAGCCGGCGGATTCGGGTAAGCCGGGAATTGTCGGGAAGATTGAAAAATTCTTCCACATCGGGAGCGGCGGTCACTTCATCTATCGAAAGCAAACGCCGCTCCTCCCCGGCCGAAAAGTTTTGTTCGATGATTCCGGTCAGTTTGATTTTTTTGGGATTTCTAAGAGTTTTTTTTACAAAGGTGCCGTGCCCGCGCGCGCGCTCTAGCAATCCGTCCGCTTCGAGGATGGAGAGCGCCTGGCGCAGTGTCACCCGGCTGACGCCGAAGGATTTTGCCAGGTCCAGCTCCTTGGGGAGTTTTTCCCCGGGAGCCAGTTCGCCCTGCTCGATTTTCCTGCGCAGGACATTCATGATCTGATAGTAGTAGGGGATTGATTTATCTTTAAGAGTTCTCTCCGCCGATATTTCGTTCATATTGTCCCTTAATTTTCGTTGACGCCTCCTGAGTACTCATCGGTCTTGAAAGAAGATTCTTGTCTACCTCAGGCGGCCGATAAATTCGTTCCGAGAAAATTCAAGTATAATCCCACTTTATTAATGTACTCTTGTTGCCCGCGATGCGCGCCCAATCCGAAAGCCCCGGCCTCCGGGAGGAACCTGCAAGCACTTTATAAAACATATTTAGCGCCAACTTATTTTAGCTGTAGAGAGGTAAAAATTTAATCAGATAAAATAAGTTATATAAGATATTTTTGTCCCTTGCATGCCGGTTCATTGTATGGCATTAAAACTAATACCTGAGAAAATTTCAATATATCATTGGACGGCGGTTTTTGGCATAAAAGTCCTGTATTTCATATAAAGAAAAAATGACGTTTCGGGCAGGAATAGCGGGAGTCCGCGATTCGGCGCAGCGAAGGGAGCAGGGCATGGGTCTCGAAGGCCGCGTAGCACTTGTCACAGGCGCGAACCGAAGCATCGGAAAGTCGTTGTCCCTTGCGCTGGCACGCCGCGGCGCCTCCGTTGCCGTCCACTTTCACTCGAAATCCGATGATGCCAACGCCGTTGTCGAGGAAATTCGCTCCGCCGGTGGCGCGGCCTTCGCTTTCCGCGCGGATGTATCAAACCGCGGCGAGGTAGAAGAGATGATCATTCGTTGCCGGGAAGACCTGGGTCCCGTGGACATCCTCGTGAACAATGCCCGTCAGCTCGTAAAAGGCAGGAGTTTTATCGAGCTTAACTGGGAGGACGACTATGCTCCCCATGTCGAGGTTATGCTCAAGGGTACGTTTAACTGCTGTCAGGCCGCGATTCCCGCGATGATCGAGCGGGGCTCGGGCCGGATTATCAATATCCTTAGCACGGCTCTCGGCGAGAAAAGAGCCCGCACGAACTCCTACGGGTCGATTAAATCGGCTCTTCTTTATTTCTCTCAAACCCTGGCCGTCGAGATGGGCCCCCACGGGATCACCGTCAATATGGTTTCGCCCGGTTTGACCACCACCGAGCGGCCAATCCTCCACTCGGGTGGCTATCAACGAGAATATATCGATCAAACCCCGGTGGGGCGCATGGGCGTTCCCGAGGACGTGGCCGAGGCCGTGATGTTTTTCTGTGGCGAGGAAACCTCCTTCATTACGGGTGTCAATATGGCGGTCTCGGGCGGAAAGGTCATGTTTTAAAGATTTAATCAACCGAAGGCGCGAGGCGGGCCGGCGGGAATTTTTTCATACCGGAATCATTTTTTTACCGAGAGAGGGAGCGAGTTCGTGAGCTTTTCGACAAAAGAGCGGGACCGGCGCCATGCGAAGCTGCGCGCCGATATGGAGAGCGAGAATCTTGACATCCTGGTTGTTTACGGAAACAGCGGGAGACAGGGGCCCCGGACCGGAAACCTCGCCTACGTGAGTAATTTCCGTTCGTTTTCGGGCCAGCAAGTGTTGGTATTTCCGCTAAAGGGCGAGCCGGTTTTGTTCGTCGGCGTGGAAAACCAGCGAATTGAGGCGAATCGGGGCGGGTGGATCGAAGATGTTCGTTGCGAGGCGATGACTCCGGTGCCTACTCAAACGAGTGACTATCTTAAAGAAATTTCCGACTCGGGGAAAAGGATTGGGATTTCGACTCTCTCCATCATTCCGTTCAACTGGTTCCAGCAGTTTCAGGATCAGATACCTGCGAAAGAGTGGGTGGATGCCGGCGATATGGTTTGGAAGCCCCGCCTGGTTCAAAGCGCCGAGGAAATCGAGATGTCGCGCCACGCTGCCCTGTTGGGTGACCGGATATGGGATCGGATTCGGGAATTCGCCTGCGAGGGGGTCACCGAGCTCGATATTCGGGCGGAGATGGACAAGGTGATTATCCCCGAGGGCGGCACAGAGAATTTCAACATGATGGGGCTGGCGAGCATGGCTGGCGGCGGCGAGGCCCCCTGGGGATATGTGATCCCCCAGACAAAAAGAGCCATGAAAAACGGCGATGCCCTCTTGCTCGAAATATCGCCCCGCGTGGAGGGCTACTGGAACCAGTTGGTGCGCGTTCTTTGCCTGGGACCGGCGGAGCAATGGCTGATCGATGCCCATGACGTCGTGCGCGCGGCGCGGGACGCGTCGCTCGAGTACCTCAAGCCGGGCGAGCCGATGGTCGGGCTGGCGAGTGCCATGGACGATGTTTTTAAAGCCAAGGGATTCGAAGTTTGGCCCTTCGGGCTGGTCCATATCACGGGCCTGGACCTGACCGATTACATGATCACGCCGAAATCCACCGGAACGATAGAGCCCGGAATGGTGATCACCGTGCATCCCATGTATCAACTGGGACCCGATCGTCAGATATTCTGGGGCGAGTCTTATCTAGTGACCGATAGTGGTTTTGAGCTTTTGAATCGTTGTTCCGATGAGTTGGCTTGTCTCTAAATGGACTTTGAGTCCGCTAACAAGGGAGGAGATACAATGAAGAGAAAGATGGTGTTGGCTTTGGTTCTTGCAGTGTCCTTTTTGTGGACCTCTGCAACGGTAAATGCTGCATCCAAGGGCAAGGTCGTTCTGGGCATGGCGGGAGCGCTGTCCACGTTTGACCCGCACACTTTCAGCTCGCTTCCGATTTCGATGCACCACACGAATGTGTTCGAGACGCTTCTTACTCGATCGCCGGACGGGAAACTGACCACCCTGCTGGCGAAAAGCTACAAAATGGCGAGCCCCAAGGTATGGGAATTCAAGCTTCGCGAGGGGCTTAAATTCAGCAACGGGGATCCGATTAACGCCGAAGCCGTAAAATTCAGCTTCGAGCGGATTCTCGATCCCAAGTTGAAGTCCAAGCAGTACCGCTACTTCAAGAGCATCAAGAGCTTGAAGGTGGTCGATGAGTACACCGTCCAGATTCATACGAAAAAAGCGGACCCGATGCTCCCGCCGTTCCTGGCAATTTACGGGTTCATCGTTCCGCCCAAGTATTACAAAAAGTACAACAAGAAATTCCTGGCCCGCAATCCGGTCGGAAGCGGCCCCTACGTCGTGAAGAAATGGCGTAAGGGAGAGGACCTGGTTTACGAGGAAAATCCGAACGCCTGGAGAAAGCCCAAGGTCAAGACCGCGATCGTCAAGTTCATTCCCGAATCGACCACCCGCGTGGCGGCCCTTATCTCGGGCGACGTGGACATCATCGACAACCTTCCGCCCGGGCTCGCTGGCCGTGTCAGCTCCAGCAAAGGCGCACGGGTCATCAAGAAACAGTCTCCGAGGACCAATTACATTCTCATGGTTATCAAAAAAGGCGCGCCCTGGATGGATGTCCGTGTCCGTCGGGCGATGAATCTCGCCATCGACCGGAATTCCATTACCAAGAACATAATGATGGGATTCGCCAAGCCAGTGGCTGTTCTTGATGGTCCCGCCAGCTTTGGCCATAACCCGAACCTGAAGCCTTATCCGTATAACCCTGAGAAAGCGAAAAAGCTGCTCGCCGAGGCCGGTTTCGGCAAGGGCTTTTCGTTCGACGTTTACATTCCGCGCGGCCGCTTCATGATGGGCAAGGAAGCGCTCGAGGGCATCGCCGGTCAGTGGGCCAGGGTCGGTCTCAAGGCGAATGTTCGGGTGATGGAATGGGGCTCGATGAAGAAAATTATCTTCAGCAAATACAAGGACAACGTGAAGCCGTTCCTGTACTACCTGGCGCGCATGAACACGGCGTTCAGCACAGAGCATATGTTCGCCGGCGCGATTAGCAGCCGCTCCGCCTACGGCGGATTCCGGGACAAAGGCATCGACAAGTTGATCAACGAAGCCAGGTCCACCATGGACAATGCGGCAAGAGAGAAAAAGTATCAGGAAATCGGCCGGATTTTGCGCCATGAAAAAGTGCCGATAGTTCCTCTGTATCAAACCTTCCGGATTTTCGGCGTGCAAAAGAAGCTTTCGTGGACACCGCGCGCCGACGGTAAATTGATCGCCGCCGAAGTTGGTCTGGCGGGTTCAAACTAAGTCGTAGTTTATTTTTAATCCCCCTGGCAGAGGGAGGTCATCCCTCTGCCAGGGGTGTTTCTGCGCCTAATTTATATTGGCGACAAATGGATGAATAGATGGCTGGCTACGTAGTCAAACGCGTAATTCAGGCGATCTTCTTGCTCAAGTTGGTGATGATCATCGTGTTTTTGCTTCTTCACATGACGGGAGATCCCGTATCCGTCATGATGGACACCGATGCGACCCTGGAAGACATCGCTTATATGAAAAAACTGATGGGCTTCGATCAGCCTTTGTGGGTCCAGTACGCCCGATTTTTTAAAGGCGCGATACAGGGGAATTTCGGGGAATCGATTGAGCATGGAGAACCCGCGATGGCCCTTGTGCTTGAGCGCTTTCCCGCGACTTTAGAGATGGCTTTGGGTGCGTTCATGTTCGCGGTCGTGATCGGGATTCCGTTTGGATGCCTGGCGGCGTTCAAGGAGGACTCGCTCTACGACAAGGGCTGTGTGGGGATATCCGTTCTGATTCAGGCGGTTCCGGATTTTTGGCTGGCCATCATGTTTATCATGTTTTTTTCCGTGTTCCTGGGTGTGTTGCCCTCGTTCGGGCGTGGCGGCTGGTCTCATTTCATCATGCCCGCCTTCGCCGCCTCGACATATCACTTGGCGCGGATGGCGCGGCTGATGCGCTCTCAGATGCTTGAGGTGATGCGGCAGGATTACATCACGACGGCGCGCGCCAAAGGGTTGAACGAGAAAATAATTCTCATGGTTCATGCCCTCAAAAATTCCGCGATACCCATTGTGACGGTGCTGGGGTTGGACCTGGGAATTTTACTTGGCGGAACGGTGATCATTGAAGTTGTTTTCGCATGGCCGGGCGTTGGCCGGCTTGTCGTGCAGGCGATCGCGAATCGCGACTTTCCGATTGTGCAGTCCGCAGTTTTTCTGATGGCCTCGGGATTTGTCATCATCAACCTGACGGTCGATTTGCTTTACGCCTATCTTGACCCACGGATATCCTACTCATGACGGTGGCCATGCATGCAATAGAGATTCCCGCGAACCTCGACGGCAACGGGCTGGTCCGCGAGGAGAACCGCTGGCGAAAGGCGATGGCATCGCTTCTGAAGGATAAATCCGCGCTCTTTGGCGTTCTTATTCTTTTGGGAGTCGTCATTTGTGCGGTTCTGGCGCCCATAATCTCGCCCGCGAGTCCTCACGAGCAGTTGTTGAGCCGTGCTCTGAAGCCGCCGATGTGGACGGATGGGCACAGGACCTTCCTGCTGGGCACGGATCATCTCGGAAGAGATTACCTGAGCCGTCTCATATACGGAACGCGCGTTTCCCTGATCGTCGGGTTTTTCGCGGTTTTTCTCACCGGGAGCGTCGGGTTGCTCGTGGGTCTGGTCTCGGGTTATTTCGGCGGGAAAATAGATTTTGTCTTGATGCGGCTGGTCGATCTTGTTCTTTCGTTTCCATTTATTTTATTGGCATTGGCCACTATCGCCATTGTCGGTCCGAGTCTGACGGTCTTGATCCTCGTCATGTCGATGCGGATATGGGTGATTTACGCCCGGGTTGTGCGCGGCGAAGTCCTCTCCCTACGCGAGCAGGAGTTCATTCAGGCGGCCAGGAGCATCGGCGGCAGCCATTTTCGGATTATTTTTCGTCATATACTCCCGAACGTGCTCGCACCCGTTGTTATCATCGCATCCTTATACTTGGGAAGAATGATCATAATCGAGGCGGGTCTCAGTTTTCTGGGGCTCGGTGTTCCGCCGCCGACCCCCACTTGGGGCGGCTTATTGAGCGACGGGAAAGTTCATCTGTATACCGCCTGGTGGGTGGTTACGTTTCCAGGCCTCGCCATTACGCTTACGGTGCTGGGATCGAACTTGGTGGGTGACTGGCTACGAAATGTTTTGGACCCGCGGTTGAACTCTTTGTAATCTTTCAAGGAAGTGCCGCGAACAGGAGATATTTTTTATGAGCTCAGAACCATTGAAGGTGGCTGTCGTCGGTCTTGGGCGTTGGGGGAACACGCTGGCCTCCGCGATTCAAAAAACGCAGGACATGAAAATCGTGAACTGCTTCACCCGGACACCGGAGAAGCGCAAAGCTTTCACAGAAAAATTCGGCTGCAGCGAAGAGGAAACTTATGAGGCGTTAGTCAAGAATCCCGAGGTGGATGCCGTCGTTATCTCGGCTCCGAATAACAAGCATTCCGAGTTGGCCATCGCTGCGGCTAGGGAGGGAAAGCACGTTTTCGTGGACAAGCCCATTGCCGCCTCCATTTCGGACGCCAAGGCGATGATTAAAACGTGTGACGACGCTGGCGTAATTCTCGCCGTGGGAGCGAGTTCGCGGCGCCTGAGAGGCCATCGACTGTTCAAGAAGCTGATCGACGAAGGGGTGCTGGGCACTATCGCGTTGGCCGAGACCAACTATTCCAACGATCGGGGACTTTACTACACGCCGGAAAACTGGCAGTGGTATGCATCGGGCTCGCCCGGCGGCCCCTTGATGCAGGTCGCCATTCACCAGGTGGATAATTTTCTATACCTCTTCGGGCGGGTTAAGAAAGTATCGGCCGCTTTCAACAAAATCAAGACTAAATCGGAAATTCCCGATGTATGCGTCCTCTGGCTAGAGTTCGAATCGGGTCTGTTGGGCACGCTCGGCACGAGTTTTATCAGCCCTCGAACGACAAATGGCCGCTACAACTATTTTCTCAACGCTTACGGCGATGAAGCGAATCTCTATCATGACCGCTGGGATGGGATATACACGCTGAAAAAAGACGGGGAGGATAGAGAGCGCATCGAGTATGAAGAATATGAGGGCCTCGATTATTTGGACGATGAGTTCGAAGATTTCTCAGGGGCCATCAGAGATAATCGCCCGCCCGAGGTAGGTGGTCCGGAAGGTCTCCACGTTCTGAGCATTGTCTGGGCGGCGATGGAATCCGCCGAGCGCGGCCAGCCGGTGGAGGTGGCGGAAGTCATCGGAGAATAAATTTTTGTATTCGAAAAATTCAGGAGGTGTTTATCTGACCAGGTCCTATTGATAGGACTATAATACATATTGAATTGTCTCTGGCGGCCGTGAAGATTCAGTGAGCCCTGACGGCTGGGCCGGCCCCACACGAAAGAGAGGAGAAGGAGGAATGTTCGATTATCGGTTAACGGAAGAACAAATCGCTCTCCAGAAACTTGCCCATGAGTTCGCAGAGAAAGAGGTGCGGCCTATTGGTTTGGAGCTGGACCATAATCCCGATCCGGCCAAGGCAGCCTATATGGAGCCCCTCTTAGAAAAGGCTGACAAAGTGGGTCTTCGGACGATGGGCATCCCCGAAAGGTACGGTGGTGGCGGAATTGACGATCTGTTCAGTCATTGCGTCGTGGCCGAGGAGCTATCGTGGGGGAACCGGGGCATCTGCGGCATGCTTCTTTCGGCGACGAAAATTACCCATATTCTGGAGAGTGAACTGTGTCCCTCCGAGGAGATTCGGGAGAAGTGGCTCCGCGCCTATTGCGATGACCCCCATTTTCTCATTTCTACGGCTACGACCGAGCCGAACTCGGGCTCGGAAAACCTATTGCCTTACAGCGCTCCCGATTCGGGCTACAGAACCTCGGCCGTTCGGGAGGGGGATGAATACGTCATCAACGGCATGAAGCATTTCGTCTCGAACATCGGCTGGGCGAAGTTGTATTTTGTTTATGTGCGCACTGATCAGACGAAAGGCGTGGACGAGGGTGCTTCTTTGATGATGATCCCAAGAGATACGCCCGGAGTCTCTCACGGGCGGGTGCATGACAAGATGGGCTACCGGCTGAACCTGAACCGGGAGTTGATGATGGACAACGTCCGCATACCGGTGGAATACCGATTGGGACCGGAAAATTGTGGCGTTTCATACATCCGCAGACACATGCGCGGCGATGCGCTGATTAACGCGGCGGCAATGGTGGGGCTGGCTCGCGCCGCCTACGAGGATACGCTTGAGTATGCGAAAACCCGCGTTGCCAGCGGAAAACCCATCATCGAGCATCAGGCGATTGCTTCGAAGATTATCGACATGTACACGGGTATCGAAGCTGCACGGGCTTATGTGCTTTATGGCGCATGGCGCGTCGATGCTGCGTGGAACGGCGTTGACGGCAAAAAAATTCCGGGTGACCCGAAAATGTCCGCCTCAGCCAGCTACTTCGCCCACGAAGTTGCCTGCGACGTGACGCGTGCTGCCATGGAAATTCACGGCGGAATGGGCGTCATGCGGGAGATTCCGATCGAGATGTACTTCCGGGACGCGCACAACATGATGCACAGCGACGGCGGAAATATCATGAAACGGCTCAAGGCGATTAGAGGTCTTTAAACCTTTCGGAGGAGAATGTCGGCGCTATGGCTACTCGAGTGCACCATATTCATCATGTTGCAAAAGATCCCCACGCGGCCGCGAATTTTTATATCGAGCACTTCGGGGGCACTCTATATACGGAAGAAATCGAATACGTGGGCTCTCCCTACATGAGCGTCATGCTGGATGGGGTGGAAATTAGAATTCGGGGTCTCCGCCCCGGCGATGACGAAGAAATGTTGAAGGTGGGGCGCGGTTTGCACCATTTTGGGATACAGGTGGATGATTTAAAGGCTTTCGCCGAAAAATTGGAAAAGGCCGGGGTGGAGTTCACCAAAAAACCGGGGCCGGGCGTACTCGATTCGACAACCTCCTTCATCAAGGCGCCCGACAACGTCCTGATCGAGTTGGTGGAGGAGCCGTAGGCCCAGAGGGTCGTTCCGGCAGGTCGTTCCGATAGGAATGAAAGGTTTTGCTGATTGGGGTTTTGCTGGCCGGGGTATTCGGCCTGAATTGTTCGCCCGGCATCTTCTCAAGCCCCCGAGGAATAAATCCGCCTCCCGGTGGCTTGTGAGAAATGGGACGTGGGGCTGGGGCAATCCATTCGTGTACCGATTTCTATTTTTTCAGGGAGTATTTTGATTATGCCTGGTTTTGCACGCGGGCAGTTTCTGGTTGATTACGAACAGCGCATTGATCTGAACGCCTTGCGGTCCAAGCGTGTCGATAAAACACAACAGTTCATGAAGGAAGCCGGCGTCGATGTGCTTTTCATGGTGAAAGTGGAAAACGTCCGTTACCTGACCAGCCTGCGGGCCTCGTTTCTGGCGCACCGCGAAGGCGTCCGCGCCATGACGCTCATTACGCAGAACGAGAAGTCTCACCTTTTTACGAACGGGGGGGAGATTCCCCGCATCACGCGCGACATGCCCTGGATAGATCATTTTCACAGCATGCCCAAGCTCGAAGAGCAGCAGCTCATGGACAAGATGGTCCGGGAAGTTTTGCGGCCCATTCTCGAGGATCTTGGTGTCATGGGCGGCAAGCTCGGCGTCGATCTCATGGGCTTTCACATGCTCAGCGCGTATCAGCGGATATTGCCCGAAATGGAGTTGGTGGACGGTGATACCCTGATGCACAAGGTTCGCAGGCATAAGCTCGACGAGGAGGTCTATATGATCCGCGAGGCCAGCGCCATCGCGGATGCCGTGTGTGAGGAAGCGATGGAGAGAGTGAAGCCGGGCGTCCGGGAATGCGATGTTGCGGCCGATGCCATGAAAGTGCTTCACCACTATGGCGCCGAAATGGCGCATCTGGTTTCTCCGTTTGTCGCATCGGGGGAACACATGTCTCCTCCGGCGCGGTTTGCCACGGATAAAATCATGCGTAACGGCGATATCGTATTCATCGACATCGGGGCCCAGTGGAACGGTTATTTCGGGGATGTGGCTCGGACGATGATCTGCGGCAAACCCTCTGACTTCCAGAAAAAAGTTTATACGGCGGTCCATGAAGCGCTCGGAAAGGGGCTCGAGCGCATGCGCCCCGGCTATACGAATAAGGAGGTTGCCGACGAAATCTGGGATACTGCGAAAAAATACGGACTCTCTGACAACTGGTTCAGCCTGAGCATCGGGCATGCCCTGGGCACTTCGCCCAACGAACCTCCCTATATCGGGGAGCCCGATCCGGACTCCGAGGTCGTGCAGCTGGAGCCGGGGATGGTGTTCGCGGTTGAGCCGCTAATCTGGGTGCCGGATATTGTCGGCGGAGCAGGCGTACGGATCGAAGAGACGGTCCTCATCACGGAGGAGGGCCATGAGGTGTTGACCCGCTGCTCCATGGACGACAGTCTTCTACTTTAGGCGGATCTGAATTTGGAGATTATCTGGTTGATTTTTCAGGCGGGGCGACTGGTTTTTTATGAAAGGACAGAGGAATGACAGAGGAGAAAGCGCGGCTGGCTTTTGTTGGCTTGGGGAATTATTCGGGAGTTCTGTCGGGCACGGCGGAGCGGGCCGGAAACTGTGAAATCGTCAATTGTTTCGCCCGGACGGAATCGCGGCGAAAGTAATTCGCCGAAAAGCAAGGGTGCCGCGATGCGGCGAGTCTGGACGAGGTTCTCGGCGATCCCGAGGTGGATGGACTCGTTGTCGTGACCCTGCACTCCACTCACGCGGACATCGTTTGCCGGGCGGCCTCCGCCGGGAAGCACGTTTTTGTCGAAAAACCACTCACACTGACCGTCGCCGACGCGAGGCGGGCGGCCACCGCCTCTCGGGAGGCGGGTGTCGTTCTTCAAGTGGGGCACCACCGCCGGTTTCAGGGGGCCACGCGCCGGGTAAAAGGGTTGATCGATTCCGGCGAGTTGGGGGAAATATATCAGCTCGAGGCGAATCTCTCCGGTCCGAGTGGGGGGTCAAGAACGGGCTGGCGCAGCGACCCGGCTGAGTGCCCGGCGGGGTCGATGACCGGTCTGGGCGTTCACATGGTGGAAAACCTTCACTATCTTGCCGGGCCGGTGAAGTGCGTATCCGCGTTTTGCTCAAAAATCTCCTCCGTGGGAAACCTCGACGATGTGACCAACATCATTATGGAGTTTGAAAGCGGCACGCTCGGTTATGTCGGAACGGCCTACGGAATTCCCAAGGTCTTCAACACGGCCGCTTTCGGCACCGGGGGAAACGCCTGGAGCGAGGACGAGGGCAAGCGCCTCAGGAAGCTCGGCATAGACCCCTCGGCGGTTGAGGTGGCCGATCTGGGCGGGCTGCGGGGCGGCAATGATACACCCGCCGAAACCGGAGCGAGAGCCCGGCTGCTCATCGAGGCCGCCATCTCCAAACTCGACGCTTATGACGGATTCCGCCCCGAAAACGCCAAGATGCTTATCGCCTGGGAGGAGGAGATGAGCCGCCGTTCGCTGTTCACTCTCCCTCCAGTCCGCTACGAAATGATTCCGTCCATCCGGGGAGAAGACTGCTTCGCCGCGGACGGTTGCCGCATCTGCTCGAATTTGTGTCCCCACAATGCCCTGGCTGTATCGCCCGAGGGCCGGATGATATTGAGCAAAGGCAGGTGCACCGGATGTGGCGCGTGTGTGTCTGCGTGCCCCGCCGGGGCGTTCGACTTTCCTGGAGCCTCGCTTCCTCAGCTTTAGGCCCAGACGGCCGCCCTGCTCGGCGGGGCCGATCTCACCGCCGGCCGGCGGGGGATCATGTTTCTCTGCCGAAACGCCGCGCGGGCCTTCGGGGATAGCGCACCGCCCATTCCGGGCGGATGGCTTCCCGTGGAGATACCCTGCCTGGCGATGGTCACTCCTTCCTGGGTTCTTCAGTGCCTGGGCCAGGGAACCGCCGCCGTGGGTCTGCTCCGGTGCGAGGAAAAAGATTGCAGGTTTGGAGAGCGAAGCGGTTTGGAGGGCAGCGTGGACTATTGCCGGGCGCTGCTGGCCGAGATGGGGCTGTCCCGGGAGGCGGTACAGCTTTTCGATTCGGGTGTCCCGGAGGAGCCGTCTCCCCTCGGCGGCGGATTGCCGGTCGCCGGCGCGAACGGAGCGGGGGCCAAAACCCATGTGGACTTTTCGCCCCTGGGGGCGGGAGGCGCGCTGCTCAAGCTGGCGGCGCGGCACAGCCCGCCGCCAGAGCTTTTGCTGACTCACCCACACTCCCCTTTCGGGATGATAGAGGTTCTGGCGGGGTGCACGGTGTGCGGCGCCTGCGCCAGCGCCTGCCCGGCGGGCGCGCAGGCGATCGAGCGGGACGAGGAAGGAGTATCCCTGGCCTTCACCGCCTCATCGTGCGTGGGTTGCGCCGGATGCCTCGAGGTTTGCCCCGAGAACATCATGGAGCTTGAGAAATCGACCGACCTTCTCGCGCTCAGGGAAGAGAAGCGCACTCTTTTCAGTGACACCATGCCCCGCTGCGAGAACTGCGGCGAGCCCATCGCACCCCAGGCGATGCTGGACCGGATCGGGAGCATTCTGGAGGACCACCCGGCCTTCGCCGCCTTGAGCAAACGATGCATCGAGTGCCGGAAAACCATGTTTTAACTCGGCCGAGCAAAGAGATTTCGATCGCCCGCCCGGTCGGCCGGGCTGCTATGATGTTCCTTTCCAGGTGTTTCAGGCTGATATTGTTATTTCCTTGTGTCGTTTTTTAGCGCCCGGTATTTGGCCTGTGGCCCGGTGGCGCCGGGGTCAATAGCGTCTTGAAATCAGGGGAGGGGAAAATGGGCTCGGAGGAAGAAGAATTAATCAGGCGGATCAAGACCACTCGCGGTTGGATATTGCCGGAGCAGGAGTTCATGGTCCGGCGGG
>NYYB01000166.1 GCA_002685755.1 Nitrospinota bacterium | reverse complement strand
GGTATCCTCAAGCGCCGCCTTTCGTCCGATGTCGGGATTTCCACCTGCACCAAGACCGCCGGTTAATTCATGACCGAGTTGGATTTTTCCCGATGCGAGAGACTTTTCCATCACCTGCGCGTCTGTATTTGCCACGACAAAATTCACGTCGTCCATACCGGATGCAATCATTGTGTTAACGGCGTTTCCTCCTCCTCCTCCTACGCCGATAACACATAGTTTTGCGCGGCATTCCTTGGCCTGCTCTAGTTCAAACATCAGATCGCTCATCGTTTTCTCCTATTCGTTTCATCGCCCTATTTTCAATCCAATCCCGAATTACTTGAATATGCTCGAAATGATCGTGCGAAATTTATCCTTTGCCCCGCGGAAAGGCTCATTCTTCGCGCCCGGAACGAACCAGCCGCTTTTATTTCTTCCGGGCATTTGCATCCCATACATAACCAGCCCAACACCCGTTGAATACATGGGACCATTGACCATATCGACAAGTCCTCCGATCCCTCCCGGGGAACCGAGCCTAACCGGTAGCTGCAGCATCTTTTCCGCCAATTCCTCTGTTCCTTGCATGATGCTCGCCCCACCTGTAAGGACGACCCCCGCGGGGAGAAGGTCCTCGTGGCCGCTTTTTTGAATTTCCCGTCGAATCAGCGTGAGAATTTCTTCCATGCGTGGTTCGATAATCTCGGCAAGCATTTGGCGGCTGAGCACCCGCGGCGGCCTCCCCCCCACACTGGGAACTTCGATTTCCTCTTCGCAGTCCAAAATTGACGAAAGGGCGCAACCGAATTCTTGTTTAATACGCTCCGCCTGATGATCCGGGGTTCGAAGACCAATCGCGATATCCCGCGTCACATGATTTCCGCCGATGGGGACGACCGCTGAATATTTTATTGCGCCGCTGCTGATCACGGCGACATCGGATGTCCCACTTCCGATATCCACTACCGCGACACCCAGATCGCGCTCATCCTCGGTGAGCGCCGCTACCGATGATGCCAACGGCTGCAAGACGAGTTTTTCCACCGTAAGGCCGGCCCGTTCAACGCTCCGGGTGATGTTTTGAATTGCAGGAATGGCCCCGGTCACTACATGGACTTTGCACTCGAGCCGCACACCCGCCATTCCGATGGGCTCGGTGATTCCCTCCTGATCGTCAACGATATACTCTTGCGGAAGAACATGAAGGATTTCATGATCCGCGGCCAAGGTTACAGCCCGCCCTTGTTCGACAACGCGGTCGACATCGGCTTCCGTCACCACTTTGTTCCTGATGGCAACGATTCCATTGCTGTTGAAGCTGCGAATATGCCCTCCCGCCACTCCAACATAAGCGGTGCGAATGGGAACGCCGCTTATGAACTCAGCCTCCTCAACAGCCGAACGAATTGACTCCACCGTTTGATCGATATTGACCACGGCTCCGCGGTTAAGGCCTTTCGAAGGATGTTTCCCCAACCCGACAATTTCAAGAGAACCGCCCTCCGCAACCTCTGCCACGATGACGCAGATCTTCGACGTGCCAATGTCGAGGCCCACCAGCACATCAGATCGTTTCATCATCCTTCCAACCCTCCATTTTTATTTGCCGACCGAACAATAATCCGGCCTGGAAAAGTGAGGTCCAAAAGCATGGGCGCACCAGAGGGAATTTTCCCTTTGAAAATTCGCATGGCCACTGCATGAAACCGAGCGGCTTGGGCCTCTAGTTTTTCTCCACCCACCAGCAATTCAGCTTTTCCCTCCATTATCCTAATTCTAAGGCGGCCGTTTTTAGCCGGGCTGATATTCAAGCACTTCTCCCGATTAAAAGAAGCGCCTGAATAAAGTGAGGCCGCAATCACTGCAGCACTAAAACTCGAATTTTCGATGCGGTCCCCCGGCCGGGCTCTTTTTTCGGAGAATCCTTCCAAGACGGGCAGACAACCAGCGGTTTTGGGGGGAAGCGAACCGAGAATTACTCCTTCCAGGTCAACCGCAACACCGGTTTCGTTATTAACAAGAGCAATCGGTTTGCGTTCTTCAATTTCTATTCGAAGCGTATTGGGAGGAGACTTCCGTACACTCGATCGCCGAACCCAGGGATTTGAATCTATCCGGCGGCGAATCTTTTCCAAGTCGAACTCGAAGAGATTTTTCCCGGACTTCAGTCCGGCAAGCTGGACAATGGCTTTGGGTGCCAATATTTGATGCCCCACAACCTTCACCTCGCCGAGCACGAATCTGGGGCTTGTCATCATCCAACGGACGGCATGCGCGCCCAGTAAAAGAACCTCGCCAAAAACCAGAACTCCGATAGCAGGCCAAAGCCAATTACGCATAGCGATAGACAGGGGTCTTTTCCGGGAATAATGTTTTTTCCGGCCACGAGAATATTTTTCAGCTTTAGCGGTCAATCTACCCATACCCGCTTTTCCTCTATCCCCAACTTTCCTGTTGGATGAGACCGGCCCGGATACAGAGGGAATCATATGGCCTCATCTCCAATTACCTTGAGCTCCAACTTGAGATTGGTGTGGCTTTTCCTTTCAACTTCCGCCCGAATCTCATCAATCAAAGAAAGCACATCCGCCGCCTTCGCTCCTCCGCGATTCACGATAAAATTTCCATGGACTTTGCTCACCTCGGCGCCTCCGATTCGGCGTCCTTTGAGTCCGGCGGATTCGATGAGCCGTCCCGCAAAATCGCCAGCAGGATTCCGAAAAATCGAACCGGCGCAGGGCATTCCCCAGGGCTGGCGCTCCCGGCGCGCCTTGGCATCGATTTGCAGAAGGGTGCGTAGTTTTTCCGAATCCTCTCTGGCCACACTGAAACAAACGCCGGCAACAATTCCAGGCTCGGGGAAAAGAGCGTTTCGGTAACTAAACCGAATTTCTCCGGCCGAAAGTCTCTCCACCCCGCCTCGTGAAAACCGAATCCAGCGGATTCTTTCAACTGAATCCCCGATGAATTCTTTTCCGGTCCCCGCGTTCATGGCCAACGCACCGCCCACAGTGCCGGGGACCCCCGACAGGCACTCCAAACCTCCCCACCCACCGACAGCGGCAAAGCGGACGAGTGCGGGAATCTTCACCCCCGCTCCAGACTCGATTTGGGTAATATCCCCGGGTTCGTCCCGCAGTTTTATTTGGCGAAATCCCCTCGAGAGAGAAATCACGACCCCGCGCACTCCTCCGTCGCGTACCAGGGTATTCGCCCCTCCACCGAGCACAGTCGAGCCCAGCCCCTCCGAGCGGCACCTTTCGACTAGTTCCTCGAGCTCACTCTCGTCCCTGGGCAGCGCGAGAACATCGGCCGGGCCTCCCACCTGAAAAGTGGTATAGGCCGATAACGGTTCACCGAACCGTAGCTCACACCCCAATCCGTCGAGTCTCTCCTTCAGATCGGATGTCACCGCTCCCTCCATAAGGATTGCGCTCACCCAGCGTCCTCCGCCCGGTTTACGCTTCCTTCAAGCAAATCAAATAATTCGTGCCCTACTTTCCAAATATCTCCAGCCCCTAAAGTGATGACCAGGTCTCCCGGCTTAATTACCGAGCGGAGGCGACGAACACCATCCACAAAGTCGCTCACTTCCTCGCAAAACTTATGTCCGTGAGCACGAACCCCTTCGGCGATATTCCTCGAATCGACGCCCTCGATTGCCTCTTCTCCCGCGGCGTAAATCGGCGCCAGAAAAAGAGCGTCCGAGTCGTAGAACGCGGTATGAAAGAGTTCCCCGAGCTGCTCGGTGCGCGAGTAGCGGTGAGGTTGAAAAATGACGACGATTCGCCTATTGGGCCACGCCTCCCGAATGGCGCGGAGCGTCACCCGAACCTCCTGAGGGTGGTGCCCGTAATCGTCCATGAAGATCACCCCGCCGGCCTCTCCCACATGCTCGAAACGACGGCCAATGCCCGCGAACTCATGGAGACCCTGTTGAATCGCATCGAACGAAACGTCGAGTTCGCTCGCCACCGCAACGGCGGCCAGCGCATTTTCCGCGTTGTGGCGGCCGGGAATAGCGAGCTGGATTTCTCCTATTTCCCGTCCGTGGTGCCGCACGGTGAAAACCGCCCCACCATTTTCATAGCGGTAATTTTCCCCGACATAGTCGGCCTGACCTCCAAACCCGTAGGTGTAGAACCTCTTTCCCACCCGGGGAATAATTTCCTGGATGGTCGGATGATCCAGACAGAGAACAGAAAACCCGTAAAACGGGACTTTATTGATAAACTCGAGGAACGCGCCCTTGAGCGATTCGAAGTCGCCGTAGAAATCCAGGTGCTCAGGGTCAATGTTCGTTACCACCGCTATCGAGGGAAGCAAATTCAGAAACGTCCCGTCGCTCTCGTCCGCCTCGGCAACAAGATATTCTCCCGTACCGAGCCTCGCGTTGGCTCCGAAAGCGTTGATCCGTCCCCCGACCACCACCGTCGGGTCGAGATTTGCCGCCGCGAGGACGGACGCCACCAACGAGGTCGTTGTCGTTTTTCCGTGTGTCCCGGCGACCGCAACGCTGTATTTCATTCGCATCAACTCAGTCAACATTTCCGCCCTGCGAATTACGGGAATCTTTCTATTGAGCGCCTCGGTCACTTCCGGGTTATCGCCCGTCACCGCCGAGCTATAGACAACGACATCGACCCCTTCGACATTTGTCGGGTAATGCCCCACCATCACCCGAGCGCCAAGACCCTTAAGCCGGAAAATCACCTCGCTTTGCGCCAGGTCCGAACCGCTCACCTCGTAGCCGAGATTAATGAGCACTTCGGCGATTCCGCACATCCCGGTCCCACCGATTCCGACAAAGTGAATTCGCCTCGAATGCCGGAGCATCGGATGCGACTGAGAACCCAGCTTGATCATTTTTTCAACTCTCCTTAAGCCGCCCGGGCCGTTTCCCGACACAGGGTGGCGACATCATTCGCTGCATTCCTGTGAGCGGGCATCCGGGCCTTTTTCGACATTTCAATCAGACAGCCCCGATCGGCGTTCATCTCCCGGAGAAACTCCGCCAACGACTTTCCGGTCAAATCCCGCTGAAGAACCATCCGGGCCGCGCCCTTGTCGACTAGCTGACGCGCGTTCGCCTCTTGATGTCCATGCGTGGCGATTGGAAGCGGAACCAGGAAGGATGGCAAACCCATCGCCGTTACCTCTCCCACCGTCATCGCCCCGGATCGGGCCACCACCAGATGCGCCCACCGGTACCGCTCGGCCATGTCGTAAAGGAACGGAACCACCTCACCTTTAACGCCTGCTCCTTGATACGCCTCACGAATTCGCTCGTGATCGCCCTCTCCCGTTTGATGGACAAATTCGATGTCGCCCGCTATCTCCTCAAGATGACCCAACGCCTCGGCCACGGCGGTGTTTATCGCCTTGGCACCCTGGGAGCCTCCGAACACGAGAACCCTGAGCGGTCCCTCCCAAAAAGAGTCTTGCCGGGGGGCCGCCATTGTAATTTCCTCCCGAAGTGGCATCCCCGTTTCGACGACCTTCTCTTGCGAGAAATATTTCGTCGCGCCCGGGAGACAGGTGGCCACCTTTTCGGCGAACCCCGAGAGGAAACGATTAGCTGCTCCAGGCATCACATTCTGCTCGAGGAGAACGATAGGCCGTCTCCTCAACCAGGAGGCCATCACGGTGGGCGCACTGGCGTAACCGCCCACGCCCAGAACGATGTTCGGCCTGAAGCGGCCGATGATGCCCATCGACTGAATAACCCCCCGGGTCATCATGAATACGGCCTTCACTTTCTGATAAAAAGAGCGTCCCACGAGTCCCTCCGCCGGTATCGTTTCAAGCGGCAACTTCTCCACGGGCAGTACGCGGGCTTCAATCCCCCTGCTCGTACCCACGAACAGAACACGGTATTCGGGACTCTGCGCCAGCCAGGCCCGGGCAACGGCGATTCCCGGATAAAGATGACCGCCCGTTCCGCCGCCCGCGATCAACAATCGCATCTCGCTCATCCCCCTTTGCCGGAGGGCCAACCGAATAGGAGCTCCGGCCCTTTTGCGGCGTCCTTGCGAGGCTCCTGCTTCGGCTCAGACACCGTTTCCCTGGCCGCCACGGACAGCAGAAGGCCGAGAGAAGCAAGCGTCATAACGAGCGAGCTTCCGCCCAGACTGACCAAAGGAAGGGGAACCCCCGTCGTGGGAACCAGCCCCACCGCAACAGCCATGTTGAGTAGACCCTGAATGACGATAACCAGCGTCACCCCAGCGGAAAGGAGCCCCGAGAATGAGTCCGGGCATCGCGCCGCCACACCAAGCCCCCGGTAGAGAATGACCGCGAATACGGCGGCAACGGCTAATCCGCCGATAAGCCCGAGTTCCTCCCCCACGACCGCGTAAATGAAATCCGTGTGAGGCTCGGGCAGATAAAATAGTTTTTGCTTTCCTTCGCCAAGCCCCGTTCCCGAAATTCCTCCCCGGGCCATGGCCAGGAGAGATTGAACGAGTTGATAGCCGGCGTTTTGAGCGGATGAAAAGGGATCCAGGAATGCCAGGATCCGTTGTTTTCGCCAGGGAACGGTAAAAATCATCCCGTAGAGAACCGGCGAAACCAATACGGCGCAGCTCCCAAGGTGCCACCACCTCGCGCCCGCCATGAAGAGCAACATTCCGACGACGGTGGCGATCAAAATCGCCGTCCCCAGATCGGGCTGAGCAAGGACCAACACGAGCACCAGACCCGTGAACACCACCGGCGGAAGAAAACCGAATTTTAAATTTCCGATGCGCTCCCCCTTGACGGCAAGAAAATGCGCCAGAAAAAAAACAAGTCCGAACTTAGCGAATTCAGTCGGCTGAAAAGTTACCGGCCCCATCGCTATCCACCGCCGGGCCCCCCCCGCTTCTTTTCCGAGACCGGGAACAAATACTATCAGCAGCCCTACAACCGAGAGCACAAAGACGGGGAACGCCAGCCACCTGAGTCTTCGAACGTCCATCCTTGCAAAAAGGAGCATCAGGCCCACCCCGATTCCCGCCCACATGACGTGGCGCTTCACGAAATGGTATTGATCCCCGTGACGATCCAGGCCAAGAATATTGGTCGTGCTGTAGATCATGACGATCCCGAAAGCCATGAGGCCAACGGCACAGGAAAAAATGACAAGGTCGATTCCGCTCCGGTTCATGATTCCACCTCTCCCGAAACGGCCTTGGCGAACTCGCGAAATACATCGCCGCGATGTTCGAAATCCCTAAACTGATCGAAACTCGAGCACGCAGGAGAGAGCAGAACGGTTTCGCCCGTCCGGACTTCCACGGCGGCCCGACGCACCGCTTCGCCCAGCGTGCCGGAGTGTTCCACGGGGACCGCGCTTTCAAAAAAAGCGGCGAACCGATCGGCCGCCTCCCCTATCAGGAACAATTTCCGCACTCGCTCCCGCATGGGTCCCAGAAGGGGTGAGAGATCACCTCCTTTGTCCGTCCCACCCGCGATGAGCAAAACACCGCCCTCGACACTCATCAGGCTCATCGTCGTCGCACCGACGTTTGTTCCCTTCGAGTCGTTTATCCACGTCACACCGCCGGACCTCGAAACGATCTCCATCCGATGCGGCAACCCCTCGAACTTCCGGGCTAGGCGGACCATATCCTCGACACCCACTCCCAAAAACCGCGCGGCTGCGCAGGCCGCGAGGAAATTTTCAAGGTTGTGAACTCCCGGGACCAAAAGGTCATCGACCGCGCACACTCGCTCCGGCTCTCCGCCCATGAGGATGTAGATTTCTCCCTTTTCGGCCCAGGCGCCCTGCCGGTGGGCCGCTTTCCGGCTGAATGAAAACGCTTGCTGGATCCCCCAGCCGAGATAACGGGCAGTGAGGGGATCGTCTCCGTTCACCACCTTGGCGTCTTCCGGGCCCTGGTTTGAAAATAGGCGGGCCTTCAGCGCCGCGTACTCGCCCAGATCGGAATGGCGATCGAGATGGTCGGGAGTGATGTTCGTCATGACCGCCACTCGGGGCCGCAGCGTAGGCGACCATTCGAGTTGGAAACTGCTCACCTCGCACACAAATATATCGGCCTGGTCTCCTTCCTCTTCGACCATTTCGGTCATCGGCCTGCCGATGTTTCCTCCAGCGGGAGCCTTGATGCCCGCTTCATTCAGAATGCCGCTCAGCATGGCGGTCGTTGTCGTCTTCCCGTTCGTACCCGTGACAGCGGCGATGGGAGCCGAGGTCAACCGGGAGGCAAGTTCGATCTCCGTGATCACCTCGGCTCCTCCTTCGAGCGCGGCGGCGATAAATGGATTCGTCGCCGGAATACCCGGGCTCACGACGAGGAGGTCGCACCCGCGAAACGTCTCCTCGCTGTGGCCACCCAATTCGAGAGCGACTCCCGGAGGAAGCTCCTCGGCCAAACCGGTGGGCTCATTCATATCGGTCGCCACCACCTTCGCCCCCCTTCTTGCCAGGGCCGCCGCCGCCGCCCGCCCCGTCCGGGCCATTCCCATGACAACGGCGCGGCGGGAGGGAATTTCCTCGGCCCATATTCGAGACCCCTGAGCAAGCACGGCGCTAGTCATCTTAATTTCAGCGTGCTCAAGCTCAGCAGCGCCAAAACTACCGCGACTATCCAGAAACGCACGATCACCTTCGGCTCGGACCACCCCTTCTCCTCGAAGTGGTGATGAAGAGGTGCCATGCGGAAAACTCGTTGGCCCGTGGTCTTGAAGGAGGTCACTTGGACAATGACCGAAAGCGCTTCGAGAACGAACAATCCGCCCACCAGAAAGAGCAGAATTTCCTGCTTGATGGATAGGGCGATGGCGGCCAGCGCCGCGCCCAGGGGCAAGGCGCCCACATCGCCCATGAAAATCTGCGCCGGGTAGGCGTTGAACCACAAAAACCCCAACCCCGCGCCGAACAGCGCACCACACACGATGGCGAGCTCGCCCACTCCGCGAACCGGCAGTACGAGCAAATAACGGGAGATCACCGCATGCCCCGCGACATAGCTAAAAACGAGATAAGCCCCGGCCGCCACGATAAAGGGACCGATAGCCAGGCCGTCGAGCCCGTCGGTGAGGTTGACGGCATTGCTCGTGGCCACGATCACAAGAGCCGCATAGGGCACATACCAGAAGCCGATATCAGGCTGAAGGTTCTTGAAAAAGGGAAACATCACCACGGACGGAAACGAAGGCTCGACCCCACCGCTGTAAAGCGCATAACCCGCGATAAGACCGATGAGGCCCTGAATCACGAACTTGCGCAGGGGAGTGACCCCCTTTTTATCCTTGAGAATGACCTTGCGATAATCGTCCGCGAAACCGAGACAACCGAATGCGGCCAGGACGAATAAAACCAACCAGACGAAACGGTTGCTGAGATCATTCCAAAGAAAAACACACAAGATAGAACTGAAGAGAATCAACAACCCGCCCATCGTAGGGGTTCCGGCCTTGGAAAAATGGCTTTGAGGGCCGTCGTCCCGTATCTCCTCTCCGATCTGGCGCCGCTTGAGTATCCGGATCAGGACCGGTCCGAGCACAAGGCATAAAACCATGCCGAACATGACAGACACCGCCGCCCGAAAGGTGATGAATCTAAAGACGCTGAAGGCCGAAACCCATTCGCTTAGATAGACCGTGAATTCATAGAGCATCAGCCCCTCAACGCCTCCACCGCGCGCTCCATCGCCATCGAACGCGAGCCCTTGATCAGCACCCAATCGCCGGGCATCGCCCGCTCCGCCACCCAGGCGGCGGCCTCCTCGGGAGAAGAAAAAACCTCCGCCCGACCAGTCGCCATCCCCGCCCGGTGGGCCTCGTTAGCGGCCAGCCGCATCGCCGGACCGACAGTGGCCAGAAAATCGAGATCCGCGCCGGCGGCCGCACGGCCAACCTCCGCGTGAGCGAACTCCTCGAAAGCTCCCAGCTCTCTCATGTCGCCCAAAACCGCGAAGGCCCGGCCAGCCCCCTTGAGTTCGCACACCGTTTCGATCGCCATGCGGACTGAAGTTGGGTTCGCGTTATAGGCGTCGTTCAGAAGGAAAATCCCTCCAGCAAGCTCCTCGACGCCTAGCCGCATGGCCGGGAGAGCCGCCTCCTCCAGGCCGCGGACGATTTCTTCAAGCGGGCTTCCAAGCTCCGATGCCGCGGCCGCGGCCGCCAGTGCGTTCAGGGCGTTGTGGCGTCCAACCACTGGCAGACGGACTTCCTCCTCACCGCCACCGATTCGGATTCGAAAAGAGACCTCCCCGCGTTCCGACATCTGAACGTTCGCCGCACAGAGATCGTTTTTCGCCTCGAAACCAAATGTAAGAACGCGGCCCCCTTGCGCCCTAAACCGGTCGGCCAGAACGGCACACTGAGTATCTTCACCAGGCAGGACGGCCACGCCACCCGTTCCCATTTCCTCGAGAAGCTCTCCCTTCGCATCGCGGACGGCCTCAATCGAACCGAGCCCCTCGAGATGAACCGGCGCCACCGATGTAATCACGGCGACAGTGGGCGTCGCGATTTCCGCCAGGCGGCGAATCTCCCCCGGACGGTTCATGCCCATTTCGAAAACCGCCCGTTCATGCTCCGGACCCAGCCCGAGCACCTGGAGCGGCAAACCGATGAAATTGTTCAGATTCCCCTCCGATTTCAGCGTTTCAGCCCCCTCAGCCAGGATCGCGCCGATCATTTCCTTGGCCGTGGTTTTTCCATTGCTACCGGTCACCGCTACAACGGGCAGTTCAAACCGCCCCCTGTGGTACCGGGCAAGATCGCCCAACGCCCCGAGGGTGTCCTCCACTTCCACGATAAAGCCGCCCTCCGGCTCCTCCCGCGAGCGCCCTCGCCCGGCGAGGCACCCCGCGGCCCCGCTCTCGAAAGCGGTCTTGATGAAATCGTGGCCGTCGAAATTCGGCCCAGAGATCGGAACAAAAAGTTCACCCGTTTGCAGGGAACGCGAGTCCGTGCTCACCCCTGATGCCTTCATTTCGCCCTCGCCCCGCACCAAGCTCCCCGAAACCGCTTCTTCGACTTCAATTGCGCTAAATCCCGCCGCCATATACGCCAGCATCACTGCCCATACCCCAAAAGACGCAACGCTCCACGCGCCACTTCGCAATCGTCAAATGGCAATTGCCGGTCTCCGATTTCCTGATAGGTTTCGTGTCCTTTTCCGGCGATTACCACGGTGTCGTCACAGCGGGCTTCGGCAACGATGCTCTGAATCGCCTCGCGCCGATCCACTATGGTGCACGAGCGCTCCCTTCCCTTCTCAACGAGGTCGGCGCCCGCTTCCGTCTCGCGAAGAATGGCCTCTGGGTCTTCCGTCCGTGGGTTGTCGGAGGTCATGAACACCCGATCGCTCGCCCGGAGCGCCGCCGCCGCCATCAACGGCCGTTTTCTCCTATCACGGTCGCCGCCACAGCCCATCAACGTTAAAAGGCGGCCTTTCGTCACCGGCCGAGCAACCTCCAGCGCCCGCGCAAGGGCATCCTCGGTGTGGGCATAATCGACGACCACGAGAAAAGGTTGCCCCAGGTCCACTTTCTCGAAACGGCCCGGCACATTTTCCAGCGTGCGCACCCCCTCGGCGATCTCTCCGGGAGCAAGCCCCAACGCCATACAAGCCGCGGAAGCAGCGAGGATGTTGCTCGCATTGTGGTGTCCGATGAGCGAAGATTTGATCTTCTCCCGCCCCTCGGGATAAGTCAGTTCGAAATCCATCCCCCCGGCGGTGACGGAAAGCCCCTCGGCTCCCACATCCGCCTCGCCGGAGAAGCCGTAGCTTCTGACATCTCCAACAGCCTCGGACGCAATTACTTTTCCGAACGGGTCGTCCGTATTCAAAACCGAAACTTCAGGGGCCATTTCCGTGAACAAACGCAACTTGGCCTGAAAATAGCTTTCCATGTCCCCGTGAAAATCGAGATGATCCTGCGTCAGGTTGGTGAACACCGCGACCTTGAACGAGCATCCCAGAACACGCTTAAGCTCCAGGGCATGGCTCGAAACCTCCATCACGGCATGCCCTGCCCCCGCCTTGAGCATCTTGGCCAGATAATACTGAAGGTCGGGGGCCTCGGAGGTCGTCCTGGGATTAGCGATAATCTCGCTCCCCACGCGGTAATGAATAGTCCCCATCAAACCGGTGACACGGCTCGACGCCCGCAAAATGGCGTCAATCAAAAACGCTGTCGTCGTTTTTCCGTTCGTCCCGGTCACTCCGGCAAGAGCCAAGTCCCCGGAGGGATGCCCATAGAAAGCATCTGCAAGCAGAGCCATCGCTTCCCGGCAGGAGGGAACCAGGAGGAAGGGAACATCCTTGGGGATATCATCCACCAACCGTTCCAGGACGAGAGCGACGGCGCCCGACGCAACCGCGATGGCGGCGAAATCATGCCCGTCCGCCTCGAAGCCCGGCACCGCGACGAAAAGATCTCCCGGGCCGGCGCGGCGGGAGTCGAATGCCACTCCGCTAACCTCCGCGCCCCCATCGCCCTCGATTCGCGCTCCCGGGATCGCCTGGGCCAACTCAAAGAGGAAAGCTCTTCGGTTTTCTGTCATCACATTCACGCTCAACGCACCCGCTCCGGTTGCCTCGGATAAACCGGTCGGTCGTGAAGCACATCCCGGACCCTCTCCACCATGCGAAATGCTCTTTCACCAAACGAGACCTTCTCGGCCCGCGCCTGGCGGCCCGAGGGCAATATTTCGTCACGCAGGGTTACGACCCGGGCGCCCTCGGGCGGCACCCTGAGATAGCGCATTGTCTGCCACGCGATTCGCTTCCAAGCCGGCGCGGCGATAGTCGATCCCCATGCCGCACTCCTGATCTTTCCTTCATCAAAGACGACGAGGAGAGCGATACGGGGGTCTTTATAAGGAATGAAACCTGCGAAAGATGTGATGAATTTTGTCTTGCTGTAGCCCCTGATGCCCGGTTCCGCCTTTTGCGCGGTTCCCGTTTTTCCGGCAGCGCCGTAGCCGGGAACCTCCGCGGACACTCCCGTCCCGTGAGTGACCACCTTTCTGAGAATCCCGCCGAGCTTTTTCGCATGGGAGGCGGAAATTACCCGCTTTGGCCGCGAGGCCCCGATCCGCCTCCGGAAAAAACCGATTTTTTCAACGGCCTCGACAATCCGGGGCCGATTCATGAGACCGCCATTCGCCACCGCCGCCACGGCCATCACCATTTGAAGCGGCGTCACGCCGACTTCCTGCCCGATGGAGATCGAGGCGAGCGATGTGCTCGACCAACGTTTCACCGGCCGGAGTATCCCTTTTGCCTCTCCTGGAAAATCAATCCCGCTCTTTGAACCGAAGCCGAACCGGCGGGCCATCCGGTGGATCCGCGACGCTCCCACGTCCATGGCCATCTTGTAGGTGCCGATGTTCGAGGAGTTCACGATCACTCCCTCGGCCGTCAACCATCCGTATTTTTTGTGATCCCGGAGGACAAGGTGACTTCTCCCGATCGGAAATCTACCGTTCTCCGCAAAATAGCTCCTGCTCAGTTTTCCGCCCGAATCCAAGTAGGCGGCCGCCGTAATAATCTTGAATGTCGAACCCGGCTCGTAGATGTTTTGGACGGCATCTTGCTTCCAGCGCTCGGGTTTGTAGCTACCGTAGGTATTGGGGTTGTAGCCCGGAACGGTGGCCATCGAAAGAATTCGGCCGGTGGCCGGTTCCACCATCACGCCGATAGCCCGCCGCGCGCCCGAGCGTTCGAGTTGGAGCGTCAACTCTTTTTCGACGATGTACTGGATTACTTCGTCCACCGTCAGACGAATGTCCGCGCCGGGATCGGATTGGGCGACAACGGTGGCCTCGGGATGGATCGAGCGTCCTCTTGCGTCCCTCTCGATTCGGATCCGGCCGGGCCTCCCCTTCATATCCGCGTCGCGGGCCAACTCGACCCCGGCCAGCCCGTTTTCGTCAACACCAACGAACCCGAGCAGGGAGGAAGCCATTTCTCTTTTCGGATAAAACCGGCGGCTTTCGGTGACGAATCCCAGCCCCGGCTCCTTGAGAGCGCCCACCTGGTCCTTTTGTTCGGGGGTCAGTTTCCGCTTCAACCAGACATAACTGCCGCGCCGCCTCAACTTTTTATTGAGTTTCGCCGGTGGAAGGCCCAGGATTTTAGACAGCCTCCGGGACACCATCACGGGATTTTTCACCTCCCTTGGATTCGCATAGAGAGAAAACGCATCCATGCTTACCGCAAGGGGGCGTCCCCTATCGTCGAGGATATCCCCGCGCTTGGCGCGGACCCGGAGTGCGCGGCGAAGCTGCCGATCGGCATAGGCGGCGAGGCGACCCCGGTCCCGAATTTGAATAACGAGAAGCTTAACGACAAGCGCACCGAACCCGAGGCCGACGAGGACACCGCATGCAATCAGGCGTACGGAGAAACCCTTCTTCATGGCCCGCTTCCTGGTCCGGGCGGAGGTGGATCACAAAAAAAAATATAAAAAGTATTAAGGATGCCGGGTCGGGACCATCACATACACCACCTGGTCCTTATCCGGGAAAACCATCCCCAGCTTGTTCCGGGCAATTGCCTCGATGCGATCAAGCTGGCGAAGTGCCGCCGCCTCGACTCTGAGAACCCTGCGTTCCTGAGACAAGGCGTTGCGTTCTGCCGTTAAGCGAGCGGCTTCGTATCCAATTCTCACCATCTCCAGATGCGGCCACGCCAAGGCCAAGGCGCTGACCGCCAAGGCGCCGATGCAAAAAGCAGCCCTGGAAACGGGTATTTCAAACTTCCACCGCAGCCTCGAGCGAACGCGGCCTTTCGGCCCAAACCCGCTCGCCATTTAGGCGCTTTCGAGTTTCTCCGCCGCCCTGAGCCTGGCGCTCCGGGATCGGGGGTTCGAGGCGACCTCGTCTCTTCCGGGACGAATGACTTTTCTGGTCAAAATATCGATAGACGCGGGCCTATCACCGTCTCTGGCGATCTCTCGAAAAACATTTTTCACAATCCGATCCTCGAGCGAATGAAAACTAATGACGGCGATNCGGCCACCGGGNCGGAGGAGGTCCACCGCATNGCGCAGCGCGCCTTCGAGCGTTTCCATCTCGCGGTTGAGTGCAATGCGAAGCGCCTGNAAGGTGCGCGTCGCCGGATGGATACGCCACCTCCCGCGCTTTCCGCCGCCGCTCCCTGCGACGGCGGAAACCACCACAGCGGAAAGCTCATCGCAGCGCTCCAGTGGCTTGCGCGCGCGGGCCCGCCCGATCGCCCGCGCGATAGCGCGAGATTTGCGCTCTTCACCAAATTCATAAATGAGGTTGGCAAGTTCTTTTTCGGGAAGTCCGTTCACCAAATCGGCCGCCGTCGGGCCGCCGGTTTGATCCATTCTCATGTCGAGGCTGTCGGCCGAGTCGATCCTAAACCCCCGGCCCGGAGTGTCGAGCTGGATCGAGGACAGGCCCAGGTCAAACAAGACAGCGTCCACCGCCTCGTACCCCTCCTCGGCGACAATTCGCTTGATTTCGGAATGGTGGGCATGGTGGAGTCTGGCGCTGGGGCCGAAGGAGGCCAAGCGCCGCCTCGCCTCATTTACCGCGTCTACGTCCCGGTCACAGCCGATCAGCACACCCGATGGCTGAGTCGCCTCCAGAACCGCAAAACTGTGCCCTCCTCCGCCCAAGGTAGTATCCAAGGACACAGCTCCTGGAACTGGTGACAGGAAGTCAAGGACTTCCCGAACCATAACCGGAACGTGAGACGCGGTCATTTTCTTCTCAAAGAGGGAGGGCCGCCCGAGCAGGCGGTCTCCCTCCGAATATTGAACTTTCAAGGTGGTCGTCACAAAAGCCCCCCCTTTTGAAGCTTTGCGCCGAAATGCCTTGGACCGGGATTTAAAACTCCAGCTCTATCGGGCCCTCGCCCTCGCCGGTGGTTTCAAGCTCCGGAGGCTCCTCCCGCATCATCTGCTCCCAGCGCTCCCGGCCCCAAATCTCGAACTTGCTCTCAAGGCCGACGATGATGGCCTCTTTTTCGATTCCCGCCGCTTCCCTCAAGCGGGCGGGCATCAAGATTCTCCCCTGCTTGTCGATTTCGACGGGAACCGCCTTCCCGTACATCTGCCTCACGTAGCGGCGGACACTCTCCCGGTGTGTGGGCAAATCGCGAAACCGCTCGCTAAATCTTCTCTGCCACTCCTCCTGGGGATAGGCGAAGATGCACCCGTCCATATCCAAAAGAATGAGCCGATCCCCAAACTTGGCATTCAGAAATTCCCTGAACCGGGCGGGGATACTGACGCGTCCCTTCGCGTCTATTGAAACTACATGGGAGCTAATTAGCATCGCTTTGCTTCCCCACTACCTCCCACTTTTTCCCACCAATGGGTTCACATATAAACCCTTGACAAGGGAGTGTCAACATGAAATTTACGGAATTCAAGGAAAATCAAAGATTTTCAAGAATTATTGAGGGGTGGAACACATTGTATCGGGGAGGTCACATATAACGAATAAAAAGCGATTACTACAAGCTATATCGTTAAAATTCCAAAAAACGATGAAAAAACACCATATATTGTATAGGTGGTAAAAAGTGGGGAATTACTTTCACTAGAAGGTGAGGAAAAATTATTGGAAAAAAAATTTAAAATTCAAGCCGCTTGGCGATGACCTCTCATTTTGGCCCTCCATCGAGCGCGGTTATAGAGTTAGCCCCACCAAGCCGAAGCAATCAGCAGCGCCACCACTTCAACAATTTCTCCGGCCGCCGCGTGGACATCCCCGCGACATTCCCGGCCCTCGGTGGCACGCCTCAGCCCTATCACAACTACTCCCGCCCCTAGCGCGACCACGGCCCCCCCGATGAACCCGAATACCAGGCACACCGCAAAAGACCAGACTAAGGCTGCATGCGCCTCGTTGGCCGTGGCCTCGGCCGTGAGTTCCGCGGCTCCTTCCGGCGGTTCGCCCGTCCCGGGAATCTGGACCAGCAAATAAGCCATCGCCGCCCGGCCGAGGGTGGGGGCGAGAATCAGGGCGGACCATCTACCCCCGGCAGGCAGGGAAAGAAGGACGGAGAATTTGAGGAGGAGGATTCCCATAATGGCGGCCCCGCCCGGGGTAGTAGCCGGGGAGTCCCCACCGCCGTACAGGCCATCGGTGAGCGCACCTACCGCCCGGATCTGAACTCCTCCCGAAAGAAAAATCAAACCGGCGACGAGAATAGCGTCCCGGACGGCCAAATGAAAAATCACGCTCAATGCCCAATCGCCCGCAACCAGAACGAGGCCCATCACCAAGCCCACGAGAGGGAACCGCCTGAGCGCCGAGCGCGCCTCGCCGGGGCCATACTCCTCCGGCGGAGAGGGCCAGGGAATGATTGTGAGAAATCGGTTGGCCAGGGCAAAGGCCTTCACGGTGAGAACTCCCATGAAGTCGAACGGGCGCACAATTCCGGGCGAGGGCGCTGAGCGGGCTCCCTCCGAGGGGGGCTGTCAGGCCGATCTTACCAAATCCCTTCGGCGAGCGGGGGCTAGAAGGAGTGTTCCTCCTCAGGGAATATGCCGTCCCGGACTTCCTGGCAGAAACGCTCCATCGCCTCTAGCGCGTTCTCCCCGAGATCGGAGTAGATTTTGACGAACTTGGGCGTGAAATCCCGAAAAAGGTTCAACATGTCCTGGGTGACAAGCACCTGTCCGTCACAGTCGGGCCCTGCGCCGATGCCGATGGTGGGGATATCGATCTCCCGGGTAATCCGCTCTCCCAGTTCGGAGGGAATGCCCTCGAGCACCAGGCTGAACCCACCTCCCTCCTGGACAGCCACCGCGTCACGAAGCACCTGTTCCGCCTCGGCCTCTTTTTTACCCTGGACCCTGAAACCCCCGAATTGGTGAACGCTCTGGGGAGTGAGCCCTACATGGCCCATGACCGGAATCTGGCACTCGACCAGCGCCCGGATATCGTCCCTCACCCGGACCCCGCCCTCGAGCTTCACAGCCTCGGCCCCACCCTCGCAGATGAGCCGGCCTGCGTTGAGAATCGTTTCGCTGCGGGTTACCCCAAAGGAGAGAAATGGCATGTCCGACACCAGCAGGGCATTGGGCTTGGCCCGGCTCACCGCCTTGGTGTGGTGGACCATGTCGTCCATGGTGACATGAGTTGTGTCCGGATAACCCAGAATCACCATACCCAGGCTGTCTCCAACCAGGATGACATCCACCCCGGCCCCGTCGACGAGCTTCGCGGTCGGATAATCGTAAGCCGTCAAGGAGGTGATTTTGGTTTTGCCCTTGCGGGCGCGGATGGTTTTGGTGGTGATCTTACGGCGTGTGGAGACGGTGCTCATGGTCGCTCCCTCCTTGAAGGTGAACGCCTAGGTATTTGAATTTGCGGGCCGAACAACAACTCCCCCCGTCCGAGGCCCCGCGGGCTCCCGGCGGCGAGTAATAAGGTTAGATTTCAGAGGCCATCCTGTCAACAAAGGCTGGAGGGCCTTTCAACAAAACCCGAGGTGTACTTCATACCCCTATCCCCCCCCCAGGCCCCGCCAGATGAGAAGCCCGCCGACGACGATGAATATCAACGACAAAAACGCCTTCATCTTTTCGCCATCCATACGGCTGTTGATGTAGGGGGAAATCTGCCCGCCGCAAGCCACCGCGGGAATCGTCATGAAAAGGATGTTCCAGTGCACGTTCAGCTCCCCCGACGAGAAAACATAGGCATGCACCAGGGTGGCCATGAACGCGGTGAAAAAAACGATCATGATCCCGGTGCCCACGGCCACACGGACGGGAAGTTTGTTACGGAGTATGAGCGTCGTCGTCGTCAGCTCCCCGATTCCAATTCCCGTCAGGCCAACGAGGATGCCTCCGAGGCTCGACCATGACACGCCGATGAGACCGTGCTCGTAGGTGTACAAATAGCTCCGGCCCAACGAATCTATCCGGGTCGGCGGGCCCTCGCCCTCCACCGCCGCCTCATGAAACCCTCCCGCGAGATAGGAATAGAGCATTAGCGCCGAGAGGATGATCATCAGGCCGCCGAGAAATCCGAGAATCAGGTGAGAGGGAACCCGGTGCGCCAGGAGACCAAACCCCATTCCCACTGGGACCGAAACCGGAAGAACCTTCCCGACGATAGAGAGGTCCACCAGCCGTCGCCTGAGGTAGCCGATCATCGCGCTACCGAAGCCAAACAACTCGATGGACAAGGCCAGGAAAATAGCCTCTATCGGGACAATCTGAACACCCGCGACAAGCGGAAAAACCAGAATGAAGATCGGGGTGAAAAAAACCGCCCCCTCGACGCTCGAACTGGTTGCTATCAGGCAGATGCAAAACGCGACCGGGAGCATCCACCAAAACTCGAAAATGTATTCAAACAACAAATTATCTCGCCTCTTTCACGGAGCCGGGATTCACCTCTCCGCGCGCCAGGGCTTCGGCCATCCTGATTCCATCGATGGCCTCGCAGACATCGTGTGTCCGGATGATATCCACTCCACCCAGCACGGCGAAGGCCTCGGCGACTTTCGAGCCAATCATGCGCTCTCCCGCCTCCGCGACGCCCGTCGCCTCGCCAATAAAGCGTTTTCTCGACACCCCGGCGACCAGGGGACGCCCCAGATGGTGAAACGGCGAAAGGTCCCGAAGTATTTCAAGATTATGGTCACAGCTTTTTCCGAAGCCGATTCCCGGATCGATCCAAACGCTGTCCACACCGTCCCGTTCGGCCATTGACGCCCTCTCACCGAGGAAGGCAGCCACCTCGCGGACAACATCCTCGTATTCGGGGACCTCCTGCATTGTGCGCGGCTCGCCCTGCATGTGCATCACTATCGCCGCCGCGCCCGACCCGGCCGCCGCCCGCCTCATCTCCGGATCCCCGAATCCGCCGATGTCGTTCACGATATGCACCCCGGCCCGAAGCGCCTCAAGCGCCACCGCCGCTTTTCGCGTATCGATCGAGACCAGGGGGCCCGCGCTCATGTCCACACGCTCCAGGATCGGCATCACACGGCGAAGCTCTTCGGCCTCGCCCACCCCCCCCGAACCGGGGCGCGTACTCTCGCCGCCGATGTCAATGATGTCGGCCCCCTCCTCGGTCATTCGGGCGATCATCTCGAGCGCCATGGCGGGTTCGATAAAACGACCGCCGTCCGAAAAGCTGTCCGGGGTCGCGTTGATGACACCCATCACCCGGGTGCGGGAGAAATCCAGCCTCCTTCCCCGGCAGAGGGCCTCGGGGGGGATTTTTTTCTCGGCCGGCTCAAAGGACAGAATTTTTTTCATCGGCCCATCTCCGGCGGAAACGGATGTCCCGCCTCCACGATTCGCTCCTCGCTCACCCAGCGCTTGCGAAACTCCCCGGCCAGGAAAAGCGAGCCGGCCACGACAACGAGATCACCCTCGCCCGCCTCCGATAGCGCCGCCTCGAAGGCCCGCCAAGGATCGATGAACTCTCGAATGTCCACAGCGCCGAATTGACGCAGGGCCCGTGCGAATTTTTGGGGCGATAGTCCCGAGCGCGGAGCGCTTCCGGGAGGGGTGGTCACGAAAAACCTATCCGCTGGCCCAGCCAGTTCCTCGGCCAGACCCTCGTAGTTCTTATCCCCTACCGCTCCGAGAACGAAAAAGCGGCGATCCGCCGGAACGGCGCCGAGCGCCCCCATCAACGCGCGCATCTTATCGCGGTTATGGGCGCCATCGAGGATTACTAGCGGCTCGCCGGGCATCCGTTCAATCCGGCAGGGAAGACGAGCCTCCAAAAGACCCGACCGAATATCCGCCTCCCCGAGACCCAGCAGGCGGCAGGCCCCCGCCGCCACCGCTGCGTTCGCGGCCTGGTGGGCTCCGCTCATCCCGACACGGACATCCTTCCACCGCTCACCGCCGCTGAAGCGGAAATCCAGGCGGATTCCCGCCCCCTCGAATACCAATCCCGCCACTTCGGGAGGATGATGAAGAGTCGCCGAACGCTCGCGGGCGGTTTTCTCGACCTCGGCCCTGGCTCCCCGCGGAAGAGCGGCGGAGACGACGCGGCCTCTCGGCGTGATGATCCCCGCCTTGTCGCGAGCGATCTGCTCGATGGTATCGCCGAGCAAATCGGTGTGATCGATGCCGATCGAAGTGAGGACATCGAGGGCCGCCGGCGCCACCAAACAGGTGGCATCGTAGGTGCCGCCCAGCCCGGCCTCAAGGACGACGGTGTCGCAACCCTCCTCCTCGGCCGCGAGAAGCAGGAGCGCAAGAGCGCTCTCGAAATAAGAAGGCGGCCCGATTGGCTCGCGGGCCATCGCCGCCGCCGCTTCGGCGATTCGGGACGCGGCCCGGCCCGCCGTCCGGGCACCGCACAA
>NYYB01000043.1 GCA_002685755.1 Nitrospinota bacterium | reverse complement strand
GAGGACGTAGGGGCCCGAGCCGTAGGTGTTCCGCGAAAGATGGGCCTTTTTCTTGCCCTTGGCGTTGAGACTCATCAGGCCCGCCCAGCGGGTGACCCGGGACAGGACGCCGTTGTCGTGCGTCTTGTTGTGCCAGATGAAGGTCTTATCGTCGATGATCTCTATCCGGTCGAACGAGGAGAAATACTTCTTCTGCCGGGCGGCCTTGAGCACGCGGCTGATTGACCAGACCATCGCCTTCGATGTGACGGGAGAGCCGTCGGAGAAAACCGCGTCCTTGCGGAGCCAGAACTTGATCTTCTTTGTCCCCTCAAGCAGTTCGTATTTCTCCGCCAGCCAAGGAATGATTTTACCCGTGCCCGTCTCCCTCGAAAGCAGAGTGTCATAGGGCCAGCGCCAAACCATGGCGCCAACGAAATTCGACGTGCGGTGCGGGTCCATCGTGGGCGGCTCGCCCGACAGGGCGATCGTTACCGAACCCTTCGACGCTGCCTCGACCGTCCAGGAAACGCTGAAGACGCCCAGCGCCAAAACCAACAAAATAACGACCAGTCTGCGCATACCTCTTCCTCCCCATATGTCCTGTTGATTTGCCTTGGTTCCCAAGACCGGGTGCATCGTCCACCTCCCCGTTGCAGGTGGCATAAGTTATAAAGATTAGGTATTACGGTAACACCCTTAAATGTAAAGATCAAAAACAATCTATTTCGGAGTAATCGAGAGACCGAATTATTCCAGAGGAGTACCGGGGAGCCCCTCCGGCGGTAACAGCCCAATTTTGAAGGAGATACCCGATGAGCGCCGAGGAAATCGCAGGATCGTGGTTCAGATACTTCCCCGAGCACTACCTCTGGTCCCAGATCATGTGCAGTGAGATCAACCTCGCCCCGTTAGGGGGAACCTCCTTCTACGAGGTGGATCAGATCGGAAAGCGTCTCCAGGACAAGGTGGGCGACGGAGAGGCCTGGCACGACGCCTGGCTCGATATGGCCGACAAGGTCCTCGCCCTCGCCGAGGCCGAAGAGAAAAAGGGCCACGCTCGCACAGCCGCCGGGGCCTACGTCCGGAGCGCCATCTACCGCTTCACCTGCGAGCGCTTCG
Source organism: Nitrospinota bacterium (assembly GCA_002685755.1). Taxonomy (GTDB): domain Bacteria; phylum UBA8248; class UBA8248; order UBA8248; family UBA8248; genus UBA8248. The sequence goes on along the minus strand of NYYB01000043.1, from coordinate 24,577 downwards.
TCCACCCCGAGGACCCGAGAAAAGCCGCCTCCTACCGCGAGATGCTCCCCCACTACGAAAAAGGGATGAAACTTCAGACTCCCGGCTTCGAGCGCGTCGAAGTCCCCTACGAGGAGGGACCGCTCCCCGCCTGGTGGATACCGCCCCTCAACCCGACCGGAAACGACCCGGCTATCGCCTTCTTCGACGGCCTCGACGCCTCGAAGGAATTCACCGTCCTTTGGGGAGGGCGCTTCCTCAGCGAGCGCGGCATCGGGGTGCTCTGCGTGGACGGCCCCGGCCAGGGTGAAACCCTGCGTCTCGGCAAAATCCCCAGCCGCCCGGATTACGAGGTCCCCGGTACGGCGGCTTTCGATTACCTCGACGCCCGAGAGGGGGTCGATTCCTCCCGCATCGGCGTCATGGCGATGAGCATGGGCGGCTACTACGCCCCGCGCATCGCCGCCTTTGAGCACCGCTACGCCGCCTGCCTCACCTGGGGCGCCCACTTCGACTACCACGAGGTCTGGCTCCACCGCCGCAAGGTCCTTGAGGCCGGCGGCACCGTCTCCTCCTCGGCCATCTGGCAGCTTCCCTGGGTCCTTGGCATGCCCGACATGGACGCCGCCATGGAAAAATGCCGGGCCTACACCCTCGACGGCGTCGCCGAGAATATCCGGATGCCCATCTGCATTACCCATGGCGAGGACGACAACATTGTCCCCGTCGATATGGCCCACCGCCTCTACGCGGCCTGCGGCTCGCTCGAAAAAGAACTCAAGATTTTCCGGGTCGAGGACGGCGGCAGCCAGCACTGCTGTTTCGACAATCTCTCCATGTGCGGCAACTGGATCGCCGACTGGTGGATGGACCGCTTCGGGACGGGGGGATAGTCTGTGCCAATGATCGAAATTTTTGGTTTTTCGAGAGGAGATATTCGTGCCTGATTCCAAGGGAGTTTTTATGAGGGAAAAGCTTGGCGAGATGTACCGCACGATGGTGCGGATACGCCGTTTCGAGGAAACGGCGCAAGAGCTTTTCGAGAAGGGAGGAATCATCCGGGGCGGCATCCACGTGAGCGCGGGCCAGGAAGCCTGCTCGGTCGGTGTGTGCTCGGCTCTGAACGACGACGATGCAATTCTGACCACCCACAGGGGGCACGGCCATTCGATAGCCAAGGGAACACGGCTGCCTGAAATGATGGCCGAACTCTTTGGGAAAACGGCCGGGCTCTGCCACGCCAAGGGCGGCTCGATGCACATCGCCGACGTATCGAAGGGCCACTACGGAGCGCATTCCATCGTGGGCTCGAACATGCCGATGGCCGCCGGGATTGGCCTCGCCTTCCAGCTCAACGGCCGAGGCCAGGTGGCGGTGCCGTTTTTCGGGGACGGGGCCTCGAACCAGGGTGCGTTTCACGAATCGATGAACCTTTGCGCCATCTGGAAGCTTCCGGTCGTTTTTTTCTGCGAGAACAACCATTTCGCCTCCTCCACCCGTGCCGAATACTCCACTTCGGTCGAAGACATTTCCACCCGCGCCCAGGGCTACGGCGCACCCGGCGTCACCGTGGACGGCATGGACGTCCTCGCCGTCCACGAGGCGGTGGCCGAGGCGGTGAAGCGGGCGCGGGCGGGCGAGGGGCCCTCCCTGATCGAGGCGAAGACCTACCGCTACTACGGGCACTCCCGCCTCGACAAGAAATTCGGCTCCTACCGGGACGAGGAGGAATGGAACGAGTGGAAGGCGCGCGATCCGCTGACGGTAGCCGGGAGGCTGTTCGGGCTCTCCGAAGCGGAGGCCGAAGGCCACCGGGCGGCGGTCGAGAAAGAGTTGGCCGAGGCGGTGGCGTTCGCCGAGGCGAGTCCTGAGCCTGAACCCGAAATGGCGCTGGAGGATATTTTTGCCTGATCGATCGATTTTCAACTCGAGTTCCTAATCAAACCGCTGTTATCCGAGAGGCGACGATGCCGAACATAAAATTTTCAGAAGCGATTACCGAGGCGCTCCGCGAGGAGATGGAGCGCGACGAAAAAGTCTTCGTGATGGGCGAGGATGTATCGACCCCATCGGTCTCCCCGCTGACGGCGGAACTGGCGGATAGGTTCGGGAAGGCCCGCGTCCGCAACACTCCGATCAGCGAACTCGGCTTCACGGGCGCCGCTGTCGGGGCCGCGATGGCGGGCTATAGGCCCGTTCTGGATATGCGGCTTGTGGATTTCACCCTGGTGGCTATCGACCCCATTGCGAACCAGGCGCCAAAACTTCGCTACATGCTGGGCGGGCAGGTTTCGGTTCCCCTCGTCATCCGCACCCCCCAGGGCGGCGGCGTCCAGAACGGCCCGACGCACAGCCAGAGCCTTGAGAGCTGGTTCATGAAAATACCGGGGCTCAAGGTGGCCGTCCCGAGCGACGCGGCGGACGCAAAAGGACTGCTCAAGACCGCCATCCGCGACGACAACCCGGTCATCTTCACCGAGTACCGCTCGCTCTACCCGTTGGAGGGCCCTGTGCCGGAGGGGGATGTCGCTGTTCCGTTCGGAAAGGCCGCGGTGAAGCGCGAGGGCTCGGACATCACCCTCATCGGCGTGGGCTCACAGGTGCCGAAATGCATGGAGGCTGCGGAGGCGCTGGCCGCGGACGGCATCAGCGCCGAGGTGATTGACCCCCGGACGATCTCACCGCTCGACACCGAGGGGCTGGCGGCCTCCGCGGGCAAGACGGGGCGATGCGTCGTGGTTGAGGAGGGACACCTCCACGGGGGAGTGGGCGCCGAGATCGCCGCCGCCCTTCAGGCCGTGTTGTTCGGCTCGCTCAAGGTGCCCATCGAACGGGTGGCCGCGCTGAACGCGCCGATACCCGTTCAGCCTAAAATGGAAGCGTTCGTTCTCCCGAGCACAGAAAAGATCGCCGCCGCCGCAAGAATAGCGCTGAATTACGCTTAGAGCGGACTACAACCCGGCGACGCCCACGCAGCAACTACTCGACCGCGACGATGGGATTGCGCAAGATGCCCAGGTGCTCGACCTCGCACTCGACGACGTGGCCCGGCTTCAGGAAATAAGGCTCGGGGTCGGGCTGTTCGTGGGCGACTCCGCCGAAGGTCCCCGATGAAATGATGTCCCCCGGCTCGAGTGTCATCTGGCTAAAGAATGAAACCAGGGTCGGGATGTCGAAGATCATGTCCGTCAGCCGCTCGTGCTGGCGCACGTCGCCGTTCACGCGGCACTCCACCAGAAGCTCGTTCGGGCTGGGCACCTCGTCGGCGGTGACGAGATAGGGGCCGATTGGATTGGTGGTGTCGAAATTCTTTCCGAGAAAAACACCGCCCAGCGCCGGCGAGCGCTGGACCTCGCGGGCGGTGAGGTCGTTGTAGATCGTGTAACCGACGACGGCGTCGAAGGCATTCTCGGGCTTGACGTCCTTGCAGCGCTTTCCGATGACAATGCCCACCTCCACCTCGTAGTCGAATCGCTGGGTTTGCCTCGGGTGGACCACCGGCTCCTCGTGTCCGATGAGTGATGAAATGAACCGGGGCGCGCCGGCGACGTTTTCGGGCGCTTTGTTTCCGGTGTTCTCAACGTGTTTTTTCGAATTGAGGCCGGTATGGAGAAACTTGCCCGGGCGGGGAATCACGGCGCGAAGGCGGAAGTGTTTCGGCTTGAGGGCGCAAAGCTCCCCGTTTGGCCCCACCGGATCGGCTCCGGAGCGGAGGTCACTTTCGGCGAAATCCACCGCCACGCTGGCAGCGTCGAGGGCGGGGGCGCCGCCCGCCAGAAATTCGGTCATATCGCGTGGAATCCGCGCGTTCGCCATCGCGTAGGGGCGCCCCTCCCCCTCCTCGCGGGCGAGATAGGCCGCATAGGTGAGCCTGAGATCGGCCATGTTTCCGTTCGACAAAACGGCGCCCAGCCGATCTCCCGTCGCGCCGGGGGCCGTATTCCGGTAGGTGGCGAGTTTCATATGATTTCCCTAAAGTGCATGGTTAAAGAAGACTTCAGGAGGCCGCGATTTTCCGGGCGATATCGTATCGGTTGCCGTAGTCCATGTTCACGGTTTTCATGCCGTGCGATATTTCGATTTTGATTCCGTCCGGCACGGCGGGCTCCCCGGTGTCTCCGCCGGGGAGGCAATCCGATAGCCGACAATCGGGAACGTCACGATACCGGCGAATCGAACGCTCGCGATCCCTCACGTTGAGACCGATATGATCCAGCTTCGCCTGGACGGACATGACCGCTCTCCTCCGCGCCGAGTGGTAGCGGAGTTTCGATAAAAACCACACTTAACCTGGGGTTGAACAAAGGGTATCCTACGGGATTCGCTCCCTGGATGTCCATGTGCGCGGCTCCGCCTGCGCACCCCGGCGGGGGCCCGGAAATCTCCGAGGCCGCCCTTCTCCGTATCCGTTTTCCGCCTTGACGGCGGCAAAAAAGAACGCGAGGATTACGCTGCCAACGGAACAAAAGAGTCCGGAATATTTTTTCCCGATTGTCCTTGCCCACGGATGGCCGTATGCGCGCATATATTATTCGCCGAGTGCTTCAGAGCCTGATCGTTTTCGCCGCGATTCTGGTGATCGTTTTTTCGATGCTCCAGATCACGGGGAGCCCGGCCGCGATTCTGATGCCCCTGGAGTCCACCGAAGAGGAAGTGGCCGCCTTCGCCAAGGAGATGGGCTTCGACCAGCCGCTCCCCATCCAGTTCGCCAAATTCCTCTTCGGGGTGGATACCGTCGATTATTTTCTGGAAGGGGAAATTCAGAATATCAAGACTTCCGACGTCGATATAGAAAACGCCGAGCGGGTGAAAACCCTGGGCGTCATACGCGGGGATTTCGGCTTCTCATACCGCCACGAAATACCCGCGATGGGCCTTGTCCTGGAGCACTTCCCGAATACCGTCCTCCTCGCATTCACATCGGTGGTCATCGCGATTTTGATTTCGATACCGGCGGGGGTGCTCTCGGCCACCTTCAAGAACACCTGGATCGATCATACAAGCTCGGTGGGATCGATGTTCGGGCAGTCCATGCCCAATTTTTGGCTGGGCCTCCTGCTCATCATATTTTTCTCGGTCTATCTCGGCTGGCTTCCCACCTCGGGCTTCGAGGCCTGGTACTACATCATCCTTCCGGCGGTCACGGCGGGCCTGTACGCCACCGCCCGCATTACGCGCCTTGTGCGCTCGCAGATGCTCGATGTCCTCGAGATGGATTACGTCCGCACCGCCCGATCGAAGGGTGTGGCCGAATGGCTGGTCATCCTCCATCACGCTCTCAAGAACGCCTCGATCCCCGTCGTGACGCTGGTGGGGCTGGAATTGGGAATCCTCCTCGGCGGAACCGTCGTTACCGAGGCCGTATTCGCCTGGCCGGGCGTGGGGTTTTTGGTGGTGGACGCCATCAGCAACCAGGACTACCCCATCGTCCAGGCGGCGGTGGCCTTGTTGGCATTCGTATTCGTATTCGTGAATCTGGTCGTGGATCTCCTCTACGCCTGGCTCGATCCCCGGATTTCGTACAGCTAAGCGACCGGTACGGGAGCGATTGAAATGGCAGTCGAACAGTCCCAGTCCATGGCTAACATTATCGCCGATGATGAGCGCGGGCCCTCCGAGTTTCAGTTGGCCATACGCGAGCTCAAGCGGCGCCCGCCGGCCATCCTGGGCCTGATCATCCTCGTCATCGTGATCACCTTCGCCATCATTCCCGGGGCGTTCTCCCCCCTCGACCCGGTCGATCAGGACCTGACCCGCTACACCAAGCCGCCCGGATTCACTGACACGGCGGGCCGTGTCTACCATTTGGGAACCGATCAACAGGGCCGGGACATTCTCAGCCGCATCATCTGGGGCTCGCGAATCTCCCTCATCGTGGGAGTCACCACCGTTATCATCAGCGGCATAATCGGAATCACCATCGGAATTGTGGCGGGCTATTTCGGAGGGTGGGTGGACACCATCATCAGCCGGATTGTCGATACGGCGCTGGCGGTGCCGTTTATTCTACTGGCCATCAGTCTGGTCGCCATCCTGGGGCCGAGTCTTCAGAACATCATACTGGTTATCGCCCTGAGGACATGGATCGTCTATGCGCGCGTGGTGCGCGGCGAGGTGCTCTCGCTGAAGGAAAACGAGTTCGTGATCGGCGCGAAGGCGGCGGGATGCAGCACGATACGGATACTATTCTTCTACTTGTTTCCCAACGTGATATCCACGACTATCGTCATCGCCACCCTATACCTGGGGCGGATGATCATCATCGAGTCCGCGCTTTCGTTCCTCGGGCTGGGCGTTCCGCCGCCAACACCCACCTGGGGCGGGATGCTCGCCGACGGGCGCTCTTTTCTCGACACCGCCTGGTGGATCGCCCTCTTTCCGGGCATCGTTCTGATGCTCACGGTCCTGAGCGTTAACCTTTTGGGCGACTGGCTCCGCGACGTTCTCGACCCGAGGATGAAACGAATCGCCGAGTAAGCCTTTTCCTAGGCCTTGAGCTTCTCCTTGAGCCAATCCGACATATAGGACACCGCGAGGGCCACATTGTCCATCTGACAGTGCTGCGCGCCGCCCTCCTTGCCCGTGAACACTTTCAAGGTCTTGTCCTTTGAGCCGACGGCGTTAAATAGCTGACGCGCCACGCGCGTTGAAATCTGCTGGTCGTCCTCACCGTGCACGAGCAGGAAGGGACACCGCATCTTCTCAACCACCCCGCCAAGCTTGAACCCCTCGAGCTTTACCAGGGCCTCGTCCATCGTCTTGACGTTGAAGATCCAGGTGAGATGGTGCCCCGGCACGGAGAGCGCCGTCTTGTAGGCCGCCGCGATGCGATCCTTCCATATTTTCTGGTAGTCCCACTGGGCGCCCCAGGCGATGCAGGCCTTGAAGCGTTTTTCCATGCTGGCGTTCCGGGGCGCGTAGTAGCCGCCCAGGCTGATAGCCATCACCCCGGCCCGCCTCACGTTCACGTCCTTTCTTTTTTCGAGGTAGTCCAGCGCCGCCGAGCCGGCGACCTCGTGATCGTGGCGCAGGTAGAGATTCCGGAATCTAATGGACTCGCCGTTTCCGGGCGCGTCCACGAGAAGGACGCTGATGCCGCGGCGAATCAGATCCTCGGCACCGAACACAAACTGAATCTCCTTCGAGACGTCAAAGCCGTCGAAATAAACGACGATCGGCGGTTTCGCCTTTTTCGTGTTCTGGGCATGGACGAAATAGGCGGGGAGCTTTTTCCCATTTTCATAGGGAATTTCGACCCGCTCGATCCGCGCGCGGTCGGTGAGGCGGGCGAAGCGCGCGAAACAGTCGAGCGCTTTCCGGTAGCAGGCTTTCGCCTTCTTGTCCTTGGGCGTCCTGAAGCGCTCGCCCAGCTGGTAATACATGCAGGCACGCTTGTGGAAATCGGCGGCGCTCAGGTTATTTTTCTTGCGCTCCGACGCGAGCCCCAGGTCCCTCAGGCGATCTCCCATCCGCTCCCATTCGCGGAACCAGTGATTGTCATCTCCGATTTTTTTCGCCAGCCGCCGGCCCACCTGGTCGATCTCGCCCATCGAGGCGCCGCCCCAGTTGGCCATCGAACATAAAATGCTGATCGCCGCCGACCAGCGGTAGTCGTCGGGAAAATAGGTGAACCAGGTGGCCTTCGCGAGCGCTTTTGGTTTTCGTGCCATTGAATACTCTCCATTTCTCGGAAGGGGCGCATCGAAGCGCCCCGTACGCCGAACGGAATCAAATAGAAAAACCGAGGGGGATCAGGCCCCCAGTTTATCCTTGAGCCAATCGAACATATACGTCGTCCCGATGGAGAGGTTGTCGCGCTGGCAGTGCTGGGCTCCGCCCTCGGCCACGGAGAACACTTTCATGGTCTTGTCCTTTGAGCCCACCGCATTGTAGAGCGCGCGGGCGTCCTTCAAGGATATCTGTTTGTCATCCGCCCCGTGGGTAAGCAGGAAGGGGCAACGCATCTTCTGAACCACCCCGTCGAGGCGGAAACCGTCAAGCTTTTCGAGAGCCTCATCGAGGGTCTTTGCATTCAGAATCCATTCTATATGGTGGCCCGGCACCGACAATTCCGTCTTGAAAGATTCGTCGATGCGCTTTTCCCAGGTGGCGTAGTAGTCCCAAATCGCCCCCCAGGCGACACAAGCCTTATAGCGCCGCTCAAGGCTGGCAATCCGCGGGGCGTAGTAGCCGCCCAGACTGACCGCCATGATCCCCGCCTTCTTCGCGTTCACGTCCTTCCGCTTTTCAAGGTAGTCCAGCGCGGCCGAACCGGCGGTCTCGTAATCGGGGCGCAAATAAATCTTGCGGAACCGGATTGCCTCTCCTGTACCGGGCCCGTCCATCACAAGGCAACTCATCCCCCGGCGCACCAAGCCCTCCACGCCGCGCATGAACTGGAGCTCCTTCGTGATGTCGAGGCCGTCAAAAAAGACGACGACGGGCGGTTTCGCCTTTCGGGTGTTCTGGGCGTGAACGAAATACCCCGGAAGTTTTTTTCTTCCCTCGAAGGGAACCTCCACGATTTCAATCTTGGGCTGATCGGTCAAACGGGCGAATCGGTGAAAGCAGTTCACTCCCTTCCGGAAAGCGTCGAGGGCTTTTTTGTCCTTGGGCGTGCGGAAGCGCTCGGCCATCTGGTAGTAGTTGCAGGCGCGCTTATAGTGCTCCCCGGCGGAGATGTTATTCCCCTTTCGCTCGGCCGCGCGGCCAAGCTCCCGCACCCGGTCCGCCATCCGCACCCACTCGCGGAACCAGTGGTTATCGTCGCCCATCTTCCTGGCGAGGCGGCGGCCCACCTGATCGACCTCTCCGATCTCGGTCCCCCCCCACCGGGCGCCGGTCAGCATGCCGCAAATCGCGGACGACCAACGGTAGTCCTTGGGAAAGTAGGTGAACCACGTGTTGCTCGCTGGCGCGTCAGCCATTGCATAATCCCCTTTTCCTCGGGTTTTGCCGGAATATTCCGCCGATTTCATTTATTGAAACGATAGGGCATCATATCTTCACGGCAAAAAAAAACACAAACCCTCCGCGCGAATTATCCCTGGCAGAAAAGGAGCCGTTTTCATGCCTGCTTCAGATGAACTCGATGCCGTCCTCAGCCACATCGAGGAAAACACCGATCGGATCGTCTCGGACCTCCAGGAGCTTTGCCGACAGAAAAGCATCTCGACAACTCATATCGGAATCGACGAAATGGCCGCGCTCATCCTCGAGCGTCTGGAGCGGGCAGGTCTCGAAGCCACAATTCACAAAACCGGGGGACACCCCATCGTGACGGGGCGTCTAACCGGAGCGGGAGCGAAGACCCTTCTTTTCTACAATCACTACGACGTTCAGCCCCTCGACCCGCTCGACGAGTGGACGAGCCCGCCCTTTGAGGCAAACGTGGTGGACGGCTACGTCGTCGCGCGCGGGGCGACGGATAATAAAGGCAACATCATCAGCCGCCTCGCCGCGTTCGAGGCGTTTCTCGCCGTGCGAGGCGAGCTTCCCTGCTCCGTCATGTACATCATCGAGGGCGAAGAGGAGATTGGCAGCCCCTCCCTCCTTCCCTTCATCAACGAGAACAAGGACATGCTCTCTGTGGACGGCTGCATCTGGGAGGATACTTTCCGGGAGGACGTGCCCGTCCTCTCGCTGGGCAACAAGGGGCTTTGCTACCTTGAGTTGCGCTGCCGCACCGCGAACGTCGATTTTCACAGCAGCCACGCCCAGATTTATGAAAACGCAGCCTGGCGCCTCAACTGGGCGCTCGCCTCGATGAAGGGCTCCGATGAAAAAGTACTTGTCGAAGGATTCTACGACGACGTGACCCCCCTGACCGAAAAAGAGGAAGAGCTCGTCAGGCTGATGAAGCCCTACGACGGCGCCGAGCGAAAAAAGAAATTCGACCTTCGCCGCCTCGCCCTCGATCTTCCCGACGAGGAACTTCCCCGGCGGCACCTGACGAATCCCTCCTTCAACATCGCGGGAATGGACGCGGGCTACACCGGCGAGGGGGTCAAGACCATCGTTTCGGGCCGGGCGAGAGCCAAGATCGATTGCCGCCTCGTGGTGGACCAAGACCCCGAAAAGATCCGCGACTGCGTCCGCCGCCATCTGGACCGCCACGGCTTCGAGGATATCGAGGTCGAGCTTCTGTTCAAATCGCTTCCGGCGAAAAGCGACCCCGAGAGCATCACGGTCAAGGCATGCCAAGAGGCCTCGCGCCGCGTGTATGATGCCGAGGCGGTGATCAATCCTTTCGGCAGCGGAAGCACGCCCACCTGGATGGTCATCCGGAACCTGGGGATTCCGCTCGTGGGAACCGGGGTGGGCTACATCACCGCCCGGACCCACAGCGCGAACGAAAACCTCAAGGTCGAGCACCTTATCAACGGAGCGAAATACATGGCCGCGATTTGCGAATCGTTCGGAAACGCCTAAAACAACGGAATTCAATTCAGCCGCCCCTGAAACTCCGGCGGCCTGGGGAGAGGGTTCGATGAAGACATCAGATCTGTTTGTGCGGGCCCTCGAACAGGAGGGGGTCGAATACATTTTCGGAATACCGGGGGAGGAGAATCTCGATATTCTCGAATCCCTCCGGAATTCATCGATCAAGCTGATCCTCACCCGCCACGAACAAGGCGCCGGATTCATGGCGGCGACCTATGGGCGGCTGACCGGAAAGGCGGGCGTTTGCATGTCCACCCTCGGGCCAGGGGCCACCAACCTCGTCACCCCCGCTGCCTACGCCCAGCTGGGCGCCATGCCGATCTTGATGATCACCGGTCAGAAACCGATCAAGAAAAGCAAGCAGGGGCGATTTCAGATCATCGACATTGTCGAAATGATGCGCCCGCTGACCAAGTTCACCAAGCAGGTGGTGAACGGAAACAACGTCCCCGTCCTCGTCCGCGAGGCCATCCGCATCGCCCAGGAGGAGCGCCCCGGAGCCGTCCACATCGAGCTGCCCGAGGACATCGCCTCGGAGGACAGCAACGCGGCCACCTTTGAGGTCTTCAGGGGCCGCCGGCCGAGCGCGGACAGCAAGGTCGTCGCCCAGGCGGCCGATATGATCAATGCGGCGAAAATGCCTCTTCTTCTCATCGGCGCCGCCGCTAACCGAAACCGCACCAGCCGGGCACTCACCGCCTTCGTGGACAAAACGGAAATTCCGTTTTTCAACACCCAGATGGGCAAGGGGGTGATTGATGAGCGGCACCCTAAATTCCTCGGCACCGCCGCCCTATCCGATCACGACTATCTCCACTGGGCGATCCACAGCGCGGATTTGATCATCAACGTCGGGCACGACGTAATCGAAAAACCCCCCTTCTTCATGGACCCTGGCGGAACAAAGGTCATCCACATCAACAACTTCACGTCAAACGTGGACGAAGTGTATTTCCCTCAACTCGATGTCGTCGGGGACATCGCCAGCACGGTCGAGGGCCTGACCGGGCTCCTCGAGCGTAATCCACACTGGGATTTCAGCTACTACGACCGAGTGAAAATTGAGGTGGAAACCCATGTTCAGGACAAAAGCGGGGACGAGGGCTTTCCCGTCATTCCGCAACACCTCGTCGCCACCGTCCGGGAGGCGATGCCCTCCGACGGAATCATCGCTCTCGACAACGGAGTCTATAAAATCTGGTTCGCCCGAAACTACAAGGCGCACGCCCCCAACACCGTCCTGCTCGACAACGCGCTGGCCACGATGGGAGCGGGCCTGCCCTCGGCGATGGGCGCAAAAATCGTTTGTCCGGACAAAAAAGTAATGGCCATCGCCGGAGACGGCGGCTTCATGATGAATTCCCAGGAGTTAGAGACCGCCGTCCGGTTGGGGATGGACCTGGTGGTCCTCGTCCTCCGCGACAACGCCTACGGCATGATCAAATGGAAGCAGGCAGGAGCAGGCTTCCAGGAGTTCGGCCTCGACTACGGAAACCCGGATTTCGTCAAGTACGCGGAAAGCTACGGGGCCAGCGGCCACCGCATCGAGGCGACTGCCCAGCTTCCCGTTACTTTAAAGAAATGCATCAATTCGCCGGGGGTTCATTTCATCGAAGTCCCGGTGGATTATTCCGAAAACGAGCGGGTGCTGATAGAAGAGCTTCGGGCCCTGACGGCGAAGCTGTAGAATTCAGGGAACTTTTTCATCTACTCAAGGGATCTTCCCCGTGTCCTCCCGCGCGAAGCCGCCGCCTGACCTCCGGCCGCCTCTGGAATATCCCGGCTATCCTCTGCACGGGCTGTTGCGCCAAACCTTCGGACGGTGTCCCGACAAAATAGCGCTCGTATACGGAGAGCGCGAACTCACCTTCCGGGACCTCGAGGAGCGCTCGAACGCCTGCGCCCGCGCCCTCACCCGGCTCGGGGTCCGTAAGGGCGACCGGGTCGCCCTCCTCACTCCCAACTCGGTGGAGTTTGAAATCACCTTCTTCGGCGGGTCGAAGGCGGGCGCGATTCTCACCTCCCTCAACCCGGCCTATAAAGAGGAGGAAATCCACTACCAGCTCGAGGACTCGGGCGCGAGGGCCCTGATCGTCCACGCCCCTCTTATGCCCCTCGTCGAGAGCGTTCGCGGCGATCTTCCCAATCTAAAGGAGATCGTCGTCACCGAGGGCGATGCGCCGCCTGGATTCCTGAACTTCGACGCATGGATTGCGGCCGAAATCACCGAGCCGCCCGATGAGCCCTCGATCGATCAGGCCAAAGACCTCATCGCCCTTCCCTATTCGAGCGGAACTACCGGGCGGCCCAAAGGCGTGATGCTCTCCCACCGAAATCTGGTGTGCAATTATCACCAGTTCATCACAAACCACCGGATCGGCGAGAGCGACGGCGGCCTGAATTTTCTCCCCCTTTACCATATCTACGGGTGCATGATCATGGGCGGCCTCATCCTCGCCGGGGCCAAGCAGGTGTTGATGCGCCGATTCGATGTCGAGGATGCGCTTTTGCTTATCGAGCGCCACCACCTCACCCTTTTTCACGCCGTCCCGCCCGCCCTACTCGCAATCGCCCATCACCCGGAGACGGAGAATTACGATCTCTCATCGCTCCGCTACATCATGAGCGGAGCGGCGCCGCTGCCGCCTGAGGTACGGCGGCTGACGCAGGAAAAAACGGGGTGTCTGACTTTCATGGGCTACGGGCTGACCGAGACCTCGCCCGTCACCCATATGAATCCGCTCGAGGAGGAGTGGGTGAGAGAGGAGTCCATCGGGCCGCCTGTCTCGGATCTCGAGCAAAAGGTTGTTGATTTAGAAACGGGCGAGCAGGAGCTGGAAACCGGGGAAGTGGGCGAACTCGCTCTGAAAGGCCCCCAGGTCATGCAGGGCTACTGGAACGCTCCCGAGGAGACCGCCCGCGCCCTCCGGGGCGGCTGGTTCCACACCGGCGATATTGTCCGCATCGACGAGGACGAATACGTCTACATCGTCGATCGCCTCAAGGAGATGATCAAATACAAGGGCTTCTCGGTCGCGCCGGCCGAGCTTGAGGCCCTGCTCCATCACCATCCCCTGGTGGCGGACGTTGCCGTCGTGCCCAAGGCGGACCCCGAGGCGGGAGAAATTCCCAAGGCGTTTATTGTCCTCAAGGATGGCGAGAGCGCCGAGCCCGAAGAGATCCTCGAGTTCGTGCGCGGAAAGGTGGCCGGCTTCAAGGAGATCCGCGAGGTCGAGTTCATCAGTCAAATACCAAAATCGGGAAGCGGCAAAATCCTCCGGAGGGTGCTCAGAGACCGGAACTGAGATACCCTCGCCTGTCATGGCCACCGAAGCCCGGTGGGCTACCCAAGCCCGGCGGGCTCGGCGATCTCGGGCCTCCAACCAAGCTCCTCCTCGCACCACCGTGCGGCCGAGAGTAATCCTCTCTCGCCGAACCGGCGCCCACCGAATTGGATTCCGATGGGAATATTCTCCTCCCCGCGCCCGACGGGCAGGGTAACCGCGGGATGGCCCGAGAAGGTGAGTTGTTCGTTGAACATCGGGTTCCCCGTGGACTCCTCCCTTGGCGGCGGGGCCTCGACCTGGGTCGGCATGATCACGATATCGTAGCGCTCGAAAATATCGTCCATTTTCTCGGTGAACCTCGCGCGCAGACGCAGCGCCTTGAGGTAGTGAACGGCGGGCACCATGAGCCCCGTCGTCACCGTGGTCCGGCATGCGGGGGCATAGTCGTCCGCGTTTTCGATGAACATGTCCTCGTGATAGGTGGCCGAATCGACGCACCGGGCCACGAAGTGCGCGGCGTGGATTTCGTCGAAATCGCAGGGCAGCCTCCCCTCATCGACCTTCACCCCGTTTTCCTCGAGCCGCGCCACCGCCCTCAAGATATGATCCGCCACCTCCCCGCTCGAGCGGGGGAGAAAATCCTCCCTCAAAAAAAGCGCGCGCCCGGGCCGCCAGGGGGCGGACGCATCGGTGTAAGCCTCAACCTCCGCATCGGGGGCCCCGTGATCGCCGGGGTCCGGGCCGGACATGACCTCGAGGAGCCGGGCGATATCCTCGATAGAGCGGGCGATGAGGCCCACGTGGTCGAAGGTCCAAGACACCTTGACGACTCCGGTCCGGGGAATGCGCCCGTAGGTGGGCTTCAGTGCCTCTACGCCGCAAAAAGCCGCGGGCCGCAGCGTCGAGCCGGTCGTCTGACTGCCCAGAGCGGCGGGCACCATTCCAGCGGCCACGGCGGCCGCGGAGCCGCTGCTCGATCCACCCGGGCTCCGTTCCAGACTCCAGGGATTCCGGGTGATCGACGGGTCGCCATTCGCGAACTGGGTGGTCACCGTCTTTCCCAGAGGAATGGCTCCCGCCTCCCGGAGCCGGGCGACGCAGGCGGCGTCATCCTCTGGGACATAGCCGGTGTAAATGGGTGAGCCCGCCTCCCGCCGGAGCCCCTTGATGTCAAATATATCCTTGGCGCCGAAGGCGGCTCCCGCGAGGGACCCCTGCGCTTCGCCGGCGGCGCGTGCGCGGTCGGCTTCCTCGGCAGCGGCGACGGCTCCCCCCCGATCAACCTGCGCCCAGGCCTTCACGCACCCCTCGCAACCGTCTATTCGTTCGAGAAGCGATCGGGTCCATTCCGCCGACGTGAGGGCGCCGTCCGCGATTCGGGCCAGTCCCTCGCTCAGCGTCAATCTCCAGTGCTCAGCCATCGCCGCGCCCTCCCGGCCCGGATGCACCCGACTCAGGCGGCCGGGGAAGAATGGGCTCTTCTTCCTTCTCGAATCTAACGCCGGAGAGCGTGAGAAGAAGAGACGCTGTTTGCCTGGCGACCGACTTAGACTGCTCGTTTTTGGGGAGGCCGTATACGATGTGGGCCATCTCCTCGATTTCGGATTCGAGACGGCCGGCGTCCCCCCGAAAATCTCCCTCACCCATGAATTTCTCCTTTGGGGTCATGAAAAGCAGGGCTGATCAGATGTCCTCATTGTAAAGGAAAGGAGCGGACCGGGCCATTTCACCCGCCCTCCACTGGCCCCTCTCAACCCGAATCTCCCGGTTAATCGGCATAAAACGTTCACAAACGGACACTTAGTGCCCTTTAACAAGATTTTTAGTGAACTGGACCACGTATCTCTTTCCCACGAACTCTTCCTTTATCCGCTGAGGCCGATATTAGTAATAGGCCGGCAAGGATGCCGGTGGAACGACAAAAAAGACCTCGGTGATTAAGTCACCGCCCCTGTGGCAGCAAGCTCAAGGATGAGCCAAAAGAAATTGGGGTAAAAACACCATGTTCAGTTTACGCGGAGATTTCGGAGTTTCACCCAGAACCAGAATATTCGNCGCCGCANNTGCTTCCACGGGGTTTNTCGCCCTTCCGGCGGGCCTGNTGGGGTGGGCGGCAGCCTCCGGCATGAACTTTATTTTCGAAATGCAATCCAGCAAGCCGTTTTGGTGGCTGCCTCTTTGGTGCCTGATATTCTTTTTCTTCGCCCTGAAACACTTCGCCTTCGAGGAAAAAAGCCGGACGGCCAAATGTTTCGAAACGCACTGGAGAAAGACGGANGAAAAGCTGCCACAGGCCGCCTAGCTGGAATTCAACCTCCATCGATAAACGGTGCGCCCGCCCCCTAATTTCAGAAAATGACCGGGCGGGCGCCGAAACGGCATGTGACCACCCCGGATTCCAGGGAATGACCCCGAGGCCACCGCAATTTCCCTCTCATCTTCTTGACAGAATTCCTTNCCTTTCGATAGCTTAAGGCCCCTGTTCATTCGGTTCGTCTACGCCGCGGCCTATTTTTCGCCGGGGTTGCTCAGCGGAGAAATGTGCATGAACGATCAGAATGTTTCGGCGCCGGGACCCGATCAGCCGATCACACGCACGCTGATTTCGCCCGAGCGTTTCGGCCAAATCGACCCGTTCCCGGTTCGGATGCTCGAGGAGTCCGGGGTGGAGTGCGTTTTCAACCCGCATGGGCGACTTCTCAATGAAACGGACATGAAAGAGCTCATTACCGGGTGCGATTCAATCATCGGCGGCGCCGAGCCGATCTCGGCCGCGGTGATGGATTGCGCGCCTGAATTGAGGTTCATCTCGCGGTGCTCGGTGGGGCTGGACAGCGTGGACCTTCTGGTCGCGCGCCAACGGGGGATCCCCGTCTCCTACGTCGCCGGCGCCAATGCCGTGGCGGTAACGGAACTGACCGTGGGCCACGTACTCTCCCTCATCAGGGGAGTCAAGGAATCGGACACCTCTCTCCGCGGCGGGACCTGGGTCCGCGTCATGGGTCGCTCGCTCGACGAACTCACCGTCGGGATCATCGGGGTCGGCCGAATCGGCAAGCTCGTGGCGGGGCACCTCGCCGCCTTCGGCGCAAAAATTATCGCCAACGACCTGGTGCCCGACGAAGCCATCGGAGAGGAACTCGGTATCGAGTGGATTGAAAAAGAGCGCCTGTTCAGGGAGGCCGACGTTGTCTGCCTTCATGTTCCGGTCACTCCGCTGACAAGGAACGTGGTCAGCCGCGAGGCGTTGGCGACAATGAAACCGGACGCTGTTCTCATCAACACGGCGCGGGGCGGCCTGATCGACGAGGGAGCGCTGGCCGAGGCCCTGCGGTCTGGCCGGTTGGGCGGCGCGGCGCTCGATGTATTCGAGCGCGAGCCCTACGAAGGCGAGCTGACGCAAATCGAGAATTGCATTCTCACCTGCCACATGGGGGCGAGTTCGCGCTCCTCGCGTCTTCGGATGGAGATCCAGGCCGCCGAAAATCTGCTTTGCTTTCTGAAGGGTGAACCCGTCCCTCTGCTAGTGCCCGACTCCGAGTACGATCTTCAGGCATTGACCGCACAATAACCCGAAAAAAAAAATTTCATTTACCCATACGAGGAAAAATCATGCCGAGCAAGAGAATCGAAGGAAAACGCGCCATCGTCACCGGGGCCTCATCGGGCATCGGGGCCGCCATCGCCAAGCGGTTCGCCGCCGAGGGCGCCTCGGTCTGGACGGCCGGGGGGAGTAACGCCGAAGGGCTCAAGGCCACCCTGGACGCCTGCACCGCCGAGGGCGTCAATGCCGGGGGGAAATGCTACGACCTCTCGGACTCGAACAACGCGGCGGCCGTCATCAAGGAGGGGGCGGATTTTCTCGGTGGGCTCGATATTTTCGTCAGCTGCGCCGGCGCCCGGAACCACAAGCCCATGACCGACTTCTCGGCCGATGATGTGGATTTTCTTTTCGAGGTCAATGCGAAATCTCCCTTCCGCGCATCTATCGAAGCCGCCAAGATCATGAAGGCCCAAAAAAGCGGGCGAATCCTCATCATCGGTTCGATTCACGCCATGATCGGGATCGAGAACAACGCCCTCTACTGCACCACCAAGGCTGCAAACCACAACATGACGCGCGCCCTCGCCACCGAGCTTGGGCCGCACGGCATCCGGGTGAACTGCCTCGCTCCCGGCACAACCGAGACCGATCGGGTCAAGAAGATTCACGACAGCCGGCCCGGCTACGCGGATTCGAAGCTGGTGAACATATCGGTGAAACGCTTCGCCTCCTCCGAGGAGATGGCCGGCATCGCTATTTTCTTGGTGTCCGATGAAAACGACTTCATGAACGGCGCAATCGTCACCAGCGACGGCGGGGCGACCGCGGTTTAGACCGAGAGTCAACCGAGCGACCTGTACCAGTCCGCCAGGGCGCGGCCGATATCGCCGGGTGAGTCCTCGTGGATGTAGTGGAGCCCTCGGACGGTCGTTTCGGTGAAGTTCGGCCAGCCTCGCACCATTTCGCAGTGTTCGCCGACGAGAACCGCGCCCGGTTCCGAATTGATGAAAAACTTGGGCAGCGGGCTCTCGCTCAGCCAGGCATTGTTCTCCTCGATGACCCTGAGCACATCGGAGGGATAGCCTTCGATGGGAATTCTCCCTTGGCCAGGTTAACGTCGGCCTGCGGTCTTCGCCGGGGTTTTTATAGGGCCTCCGGTGCTCGTTCATCTCCTCCTCTGTAAGGTCCCGGAGAGTCATCGCGGGAAGAATATTTTCCACGAAATAGTTTTCCCCCAGCACCAGCTCCTCCCCCTCGGGCGAGCGAAACCGCTTGAAGAGGATCTGGACCTTCTCGGGCCAGTTACTCCACACAAAATTTCCGATGACGCCCTGCATTTGGGCGATCCCCTTCATCGCCCCCCGGTTCCTGTTCGCCCAGGTGAAGCCGATCTGCGCCCCCCAGTCGTGCACCATGATGGTGACGTTTTCCTCTAAACTCATCGCCTCCATGAAGCCGTCGATATATTTTTGGTGGTCCTTGAGGCGGTACATCGAGCCTTCCAGTTTATCCGAGTCTCCTTGTCCGATGTTGTCCACGGCGATGCACCGCGCGAAAGATTCCAGGTGGGGCATGAAATTGCGGTGCATGAAAGAGGATGTGATGTTCCCGTGGAAAAAAACGAGCGGGTCCCCCTCGCCCGTATCCACGTAGGCCATTTTCTTGCCCAATACCTCGACTTTCTTTTCTTCGTACTGCATTTGCGGATTAATCATGGTCGCTCCGCCGCATCCGTCTCGGACGGACCGCGGTTTTTTCAGGCGGCCATCCGGAGAATTATTCCTTCAAGGCATCCTGACCGAGCAGCGCCTTCCTGAACCGGTTCTTGAGCGCCGTCCCTTCGCGGGGCGGCATCACGAGCGGCGATGCGTCCTGGGTCACCTTGATGTCGACCAAAACGGGCCCTCGCCCGAAGCGCACCATCTGGACCGCCCGGGACAGGTCTTCGTCGTCGGCGGCGGTGAGAGCGTCCGAGAAACCCGCGCCCTTGGCCATCATCGACAGCGAGACACCGAACGAGGTGTGGGTGGGCTGACCTCCCGTTTCGCCGTAAATCTCATTATCGAGAACGGCTATCGCCAGATTTTTCGGTTTTTGGGCGGCTATGGTGGGCAAGGCGCCCAGACCCATCAACAATTCGCCGTCCCCGGTGATGACGAGAACGCGCCGCTCCGGCTGGGCCAGCGCCAGCCCGAGTCCGATCATCGCGGCGCTTCCCATCGCACCCCAGAGGGGGAAATTCAGGGTATGATCCTCCACCGCCGTACAATCCCACACCGGCGAACCCAGTCCGATGACGGCGAGTTCGTCCCCCCGGCCGGCGAGCAACTCCCGGACGGCAAGACATCTTTCAATGCGGCCGCCGTTACTCTTCACCTGTCGTCCGCCCAAAAGCCTTCGCGCCGATTAATTTTTGCGCCAGCGCCACCGCGACGAGGCCCGAGGTGTTGAAGGCGAGGCCCGCGGCGGCCTCGACCATCGGGCCGGCCGAGGCTGCGTCCTCCGCCCGGTAGACGGTGCCCCCGGCCAATTCAATCATCGGGCCCGCCGAGCGTCCCATGGGAATCTGCCAGGGATTGAACTCCTCCCACTCCCCGCGCATGGTGACGAGCAGGAGCACAGGAAAGCGGCAGTTGGACGCCAGGGTGAACATATTCATGCAGTTGCCCACCCCGCTGCTCTGCATGAGGATCGCTCCCCGCTGCCCCCCGAGCCAGGCGCCAGCCACCAGGCCCACTCCTTCCTCCTCGCTCGTCAGGGGGACGGCGGCGATATCCGGGTCTGAAGTGCACAGACGGATCAACTCGGCGTGGCCGGAATCGGGAACATACCCGACCTGCCGGATACCCGCCGACCGGAACACGCGGTGAATGTCCGCCGGCCAGCCGTTTGCACTTTCGGAGCCATTGATCGAGTTCATATCCCGCTAAAATACCACAGGCGTGCAAGGCTGGGGAGGCCGGCTTTCGATGTTGATAGCGAGCGCGGCCCAAGGTAATATGGACGCCGAATCACCCCCGGCAAAAGGAGTTCAGGCATGGCCCGCGCCATTCGCATGGACAAAAAAGACAACGTCGCCACCGTCCTGATGGACGTCGAGCCTGGCGATGATGTCGATATAGAGGGCGGCGGAGACTCTCTCCGCATCGAGGCCGCCGAGGCCGTTCCCTTCGGCCACAAGATCGCCCTTGCCCCGATTCCATCGAGTAGGAAAATCCTCAAGTACGGCGAGACCATCGGCATCGCCACTCGCGCCATCAAAGCCGGCACGCACGTTCATGTGCACAACCTCAAAAGCTCGAGAAGGTAGCCCGTGGCCAAATCCGCTCCGCCCCGAAAAAAGCGCTCCGTGTTAAAATCAAAATCAGGGGACAGCTTTCTCGGCTATCGCCGCCCCTCGGGCGGCCCTGGCGCGCGGAACCATCTCGCCGTCGTCAGCGCGATGGACAACACCAATCCCCTCGTCAGGCGAATCTGCTCGCTCAGGAGCGACCTGATCGCGGTAAACACATCGTTCGGCCGAGCGCTCATGGGCGAGGACGAGGCACAGCATTTCCGCGTCATGGGCCACCTGGCCGGCCATCCGAACGTGGGCGCGGCCATTATCGTCGGCCTCGAGCCCATCACCGCCGGAGCCATCGCAGAGGCCGCGGCCAAGGCCTCGCCCTGGATGCCCATCGAAGTCGTCACGATTCACGAGGTGGGCGGCACCCTGAAATCCACCTCGCGCGCACTCGAACTCGCCGGAAAAGTGGCCGCGCATCTCTCCGCATCCCGCCGGGAGCGCTGCGGCCTGGACGAACTGATTCTCGGCGCGGAGTGCGGCGGCTCGGACACCACTTGCGGTCTGGTCTCGAATCCGGTCACCGGCTTGGTCGCGGACCGGGTAGTGAACGCGGGCGGAACCGTGATTTTTTCCGAAACTCTCGAAATCGTCGGGGCCGAGCATCTTCTCGCCCGGAAAGCGGCGGACGCTAAAACGAAACGGAGGATCCTCGCGGGCGTTCGCCGCTCCCTCGAGTACACCGAGGAACTCGGCGTCGATCTCATCGGAAGCAACCCCACGGCCGACAATATCGCGGGCGGCCTCTCCTCCATCGAGGAAAAAAGCCTGGGCGCCATCAAGAAAGCCGGAAACGGCCCTATTGTCGAGGTCGTCGGGGTGGGCGAGCGGCCCACCAAGGCGGGCACGGTCTTTGCCGACGCGCCCTGCGGCGGGGTCGAGAACATCACCACACTTTCCGCGAGCGGAGCCCAGGCGATAATATTCTCCACCGGAATCGGAAATCCGATTGGCCATCCGATCTCGCCGACGATCAAGGTGACGGGAAACCCTAGGACAGCGGCTCTCATGCCCGAGAATATCGACGTCAACCTCTGTGATGTGATCGAGAAGGGACTCAGCTACAAGGAGGCCGAGGAGCGTCTCAATAAAGAGTTGATTGACGTTCTGGGCGGAAAGCCCACCACTTCCGAGCTGCTCGGAGAGACCGAAATTACAGTGAGCAGGGCGGCGTTAAGCCTTTGACCAGCCCATTCACGATAAGTGGCGGCGGAAATTATTAGTTTGAGGGCTTAAAGCTCTTCAGGATTCCGGCTGTGATGGCAAAGACCCAGGACACCGAGACGGGTTAATTCAGTTGGGGTTATTCACCGCGAGCCATTCCATGAAACTCTTCGCGGGAAGCGGTTTTGAAACGAAATACCCCTGCACGGCGTGGCAGCCGCGCTCATTGAGGAAGCGAAGTTGCTCTTCGGTTTCGACACCTTCGGCGATAACCTCAAATTTCATGTCATGCGCCAGAGCGATGACGGCGGAGGCGTGGCCATATGGGCCAGGAATTCCCTGTAGGGAATCCTCTATTACAAAAGAAAATATTGGGGATTCAGCGGATTAATTTGTCATAGGATTGTTAGGATAGTGACAGATTTTGGTAAATTCTCCATGGTGGATTTTTTTATGAATAATTCATCCATCCGCTTGATGTACAAATGAGGTAGCTCGTTGTCTTTTAGGAGCTTACGCACTTTTTTTCACCCATTTCCTTTTAAAAAATCTCCTGCCGCTGTCTCGGCATTTTCCGCAAAATAACAATTGTCTTGTCTCTCTGACCACGGCCATTCAAAACCTCAAGATTCACCCCCCCCCTGCAAACCCAATCAACAATCGGGGCAAACAAAACGAAAAAAAGCCCCGGCAAACAGCCGGAGCCCTTATTCCCTGCGGAATTCAAGATAATAATCTTTCTTTTTTTTCAAGCTTTCGAAGATCAGCCGCTACCGAAAATCAGACACATCCACCGCCCTTCCGGTGTTGATGCTCTCAATAATCGCCTCCAGGACCGCCACAACCTCCAATCCTTCGGCTCCTCCGGTTTCGGGCTTGCCGCCGCCTCGGATGCACCGTGCGAACTCCAACAGTTCGTCCGCCAAAGCATCGCCCTGCTCCACGGAAATTTCGCTCCGCGATCCTTCTCCTTTTTTCTGGAGAAATAGCTTTGCCCCGTCTTCTTCGCTCCAGGCGTTTCCCTCGGTGCCGTAAACCGCGGTCGTGATGATCGGAGGAATCACGATACTTGTCTGAAGATACCCTAGAGGGCCGCTTTCGAATTCCATTCCGATGACCGAAACGTCATCGAGATTTCCACCCGCGAAAAGCTTTTTGCTGAATGCGAACACACGCTTGATTGGACCCGCGAGGTAGTGAAAATTATCCAGCTTGTGAACCCCGAGGGCGGCCATCCCGCCCACCGGGCATTCCTCCCGATCGTTTCGCCAACCCTGCCGCGGAACCTGGCCATTCGCATTGGCGATATTCGCCTCAAGCTGGTGGATCATTCCCAACTCGTTATTATCGATCATCTCGCGGAGGCGCCGGGTGGCGCCCATGCGGCGGCGGTGGTGGCCCACCTGCAAAACGACGCCGGCTTTCCCGGCCGCTTCCGCCGCGCGCTTTCCGCCGGCCACGGTGAGCGTGAACGGCTTTTCGACAAAAACGTGTTTTCCGGCCAAGGCGGCCTGAACAATAACGTCGTCATGGGTGGAATGGGGCGTCGCAACGATTACCCCTTCCACCTCGCCGTCACTCAGAAGCTCGTCGAGACTTGCGGCCGACCTGCAACCCACATCCTTTTCAAACGCTTTTCTGGTCTCCTTGGTCCGCGAAAACCCGGAGACGATTCTGGCCTCGCCGCCGCGATCCACCGCTCCCGCGAGCATGCCTGCCCACCTTCCGACACCGATGACTCCCAGACCCACTTTTTCTTCCCGCATATCATTCTCCTAATATTTCCAAAAAGTTAAATTGTTACCGCGTCAACCGGCTAGGGTCGGATTAACATCCTTATCACCCTTAGAACCCGTACAACGAAGCGGGGTTGTCCACCAAAATTTTCTTCAAAACCACCTCATCCGGCGCCCAGTCGCCCAGCTGGTCCAGCAGGTCGGCATCGTTCGGAGTGAATTTGAAGAAATAAACGTGGGGCCAGTCGGAGCCCCATATCATCCTGTCTGGATTGGCCTCCACCAGCGCCCTCCCGAACGGGTCCACGTCGGTGTATGGGGGACGCTCCAGTCCGGTGATCCGGTTCGGCGCCGTAAGCTTTACCCAGGTGCGCCCCTCCTGGACCAGAACGAGAAACTCTCGGAAACCCGGATTGTCGATTCCCTCGGAGGTGGGCACGTAGCCCAGATGACCGAATACCGAATCCACCGGCAGAGCCGCGATGGTTTTCCCGAGATCCGGGAAATCGTTCACATGAATGAGAAACTCGATGTGCCAGCCGAGGTCCTTGATGCGGTCGGCCATTTTTCCGATTTCATCGAAACCGGAAAACGGATTGCCGCCCGGATCGGCCAGGTTGATGCGAATACCCCTCACGCCTGCATCGTTCATTTGCTCAAGCTCTTTGTCGGAGACAGCACCATTCACCGCCGCAACGGCGCGAAGACGGCCACCTGTTTCGGCGAGTGCATCCATGATCATCGCGTTATCGGTGCCGTAGGCGCTTGCCTGAACCAATACACCGCGCTCGATCCCGAGGATTTCGTGGAGCTTGAAATAATCCTCTATCGGGCAGAGAGGCGGGGTATAGCCACGCCGCGGGGACAAGGGGTATTTGTCCTCGGAGCCGAAAATATGGGCATGCGTGTCGCAAGCGCCTGGAGGCGCCTTGAGCCGAGGCGTTCTGGTGTCGGGGTCGGGACCCGGGCACAGGGGATATCTTTCGTCCTGCATTACTTCTCCTTCAAAAAAAACGGGGAGCGAGGAGACGCATTCTACAAGGCAGCGGCGCCCGGAGAAAAGCTAGGCGCCGAAATCGGG
>NYYB01000165.1 GCA_002685755.1 Nitrospinota bacterium | reverse complement strand
GGAGGGAGCCGGCCCCCCGCCCCAGGGCGAAAATCTCGATCCGCGCCCCCAAGCGAAGTCGTCTCGCTTCCCACTCGACGCCACCCGCAGCACTCCCCCGTTTCGCGGCAATTCCTGCGGTGAACGGTCCCGCTCGCCGGACAAAAAAAACCTTCTCCCGCCTCGAGGCTCCTCGCTTCCCGCTCGCCGGACATTAAAAAAACCCTCTCCCGCCCCGATGGGGCCCCGCCGGGAGCGGGTTGGGTGAGTCGCCTCGCTTCCCGCTTGACGCCACCCCGCCCCGGAGGGAGCACGTACCTTCCTGCGTTTTCGTGGTATTTGCTGTTTGACGGGCCTCTCGCTCCACGCTCGAAGCCCAACCGGCGGGTTTTATCTTCCGTGAATTAAAGCCGTCAGCTCTCTTTCAGTATTTCGATGAACCGATCCACGGTCGGGGGCAGTTTTTTTCTCCGCCGGTGGATCAACCCGATTGGCCGTGAAAGGTCACTGCGGTCGAGGGGGATTGCCCGAAGGCTGCGCATCGTGATTTCTTTTTGAAACACCGGTTCGGGCAGGATGCTTACTCCGGCGCCGAGCAGAACGCCCTCCTTGATGCTCTCCACGTTGTCGAACTCCATTACGACATCCACGCGCGCTTGCTCCTGGCGGAGCACCCGGTCGATGGCTTTCCGTATGACGAGGTCGGTGTCGAAAGCGACAAAGGGAGTTTTGTCCAGATCGGCGCAACGAACGACCTTATTCTTGGCCAAGGGGTTTTCCGGTGTGCACACAACCCGGAGGGGTTCTTCCCAAAGAGTAATAACGTTCAGTGTCCGGCTTGAGCTGGGATAGGAAACCAGGCCGATGTCGGCTATGTCTTCTTGTACGGATCGCTTAACTTCTTCAGGGTGAAGACAGTCGAGCCGGACCCGAGCATCAGGATAAAGATGCCTGAAACGCTGCATGTAAACGCCCATGACATGCAGGCCGATGGAGTAAATCGCGGCTACGCGCACCGTTCCTTCAATCCGTTTTTTATCGCTCGCGACCTCGTCCCTTACCCGATCAAAGCCTTCGATTAGATCGCGGCAAGCCTTGTAGAACTTCTCTCCTTGGGGGGTCAGGGTGAACGGGCGTTTGCTTCGGTCCAACAGCGAGACGCCCAAATCTTCCTCGAGGTGGCGGATGCTCTGGCTCGCGGCCGATTGGGTCACACCGCTCTCGCGGGCTTCGCGAGAAAAGCTGTTTGTCTGAACCACGTTGCAATAGAGGCGAAGCATATCGATCTTCATAGAATAACGTCTATATAACATTAGAAAATTTAATGTAATGTATTAAATGATTCGTGTTGGGTTATGATAAAAAATCGTGTATAGTTTGGCATTCGATTGGGGATGCTCCCTCCTCCACCCTGGGGGAGGGATTTACTTTCTTTCTTGTAAGATTGGGAATATCAATGGCTTATAGCGGTCACGTATCGGGTCTCGGCCTCTACAACCCTGTATTCGAGCACGATGCCTGCGGCGTCGCGTTCGTGGCGGACCTCCATGGGCGCAAATCCCGGAAGATTGTCGAAGATGCGCTAACCGCGCTCAAGAACCTCGCACATCGGGGAGCCAGCGGCTCTGAGGTAAACACAGGTGACGGCGCGGGGATTTTGCTTCAAATGCCCCATGAATTCCTGAATAAGGTGTGCGGTGACGAAGAAATTATTTTGCCGGGGCCCGGCCTCTACGGGGCCGGAATGGTGTTCCTCCCTCCCGATTTCGCTCAAACGAATGAAATCGAAATGCTTTTCGAATCTATTATCCGTGAAGAAGGGTGCCAACCGCTCGGGTGGCGGGAAGTTCCCGTTGATCTTTCCTCGGTGGGGCCGACCGCTCTTTCGAAGGTGCCTCGCTTCCGGCAGATTTTTATCGGCGGTTTCGAGGAAGGCGCCGAAAAGATGCAGGTGGAGAGGAAGCTCTACGTCATACGCAAGCGAATTGAGCACGCCGTTCAAAAATCCGATTTATCCGAACGGATTTATTTTCACATTCCGAGCCTGTCTTCGCAGACCCTGATTTACAATGGAATGCTTACCACCGATCAGGTTGAACTGGTTTTTGCTGATCTCTCCGATCCGGACATGGAATCGGCTCTGGCCCTTGTGCATTCGCGCTTTTCGACGAATACATTTCCTTCCTGGCCGCTGGCCCATCCTTACCGCTATATGTGCCACAACGGGGAAATCAATACCCTGCGCGGAAACATCAACTGGATGCACGCCCGTGAAGCGTTGTGTGAAACGGAAGTTTTGCCTGACCTGAAGAAAATACTACCCATCGTTATCGAGGGCGGCAGCGACTCGGCAATATTCGATAACGTCCTCGAATTCCTCTTTATGGGGGGGCGAGAGCTTCCCCACGCGGTGTTGATGATGATTCCCGAGCCATGGGCCGGTCACGAGTCCATGAGCGAGGATCGGAAGGCATTCTACGAATTTCACGGTTGTCTCATGGAGCCCTGGGACGGTCCCGCATCCATCGCCTTTACCGACGGAACGTTGGTGGGAGCGGTTCTCGACAGGAACGGGCTGCGTCCCTCGCGTTATTACGTCACAAAAGACGACTTGGTGATTATGGCCTCCGAGGTGGGGGTGTTGGACATTCCACCGGAGGATGTTCTTATCAAAGAGAGGTTGCACCCGGGCCGAATTTTCCTTGTGGACACCTCCGAGGGGCGCATCATCGACGACGAGGAGCTAAAAAGGCGATACACCATGGCCAACCCTTATCAGGATTGGCTTGAGAAGAATCTGGTCCACCTGGACGATCTTCCCGACGCGCCTCATTTTCCCGAGCCGGATCATGAGACCGTGCTTCAGCGGCAACAAGCATTCGGCTATACCCTGGAGGACAAGCGCTTCTTTATCGGTCCAATGGTAAAGCTGAAGAACGACCCTACCGGTTCGATGGGCAACGACGCGGCGCTGGCTGTCCTGTCGGACCGCCCGCGGCTTCTTTACGACTACTTCAAGCAGCTCTTCGCGCAGGTGACGAATCCTCCCCTTGATGCCATTCGGGAGGAGATCGTCACGCAGCTTTCCACTACCGTGGGGCCGGAGCGGAATTTGCTTAAGCCGGAGGCCGAATCGTGCCGCCAGGTGAAGCTCGACACTCCCATCCTCAGCAATGAGGATTTCTACAAGCTCGTTCACTCGGACCAGCCTGGCCTGAAGGCCACTACCTTGCCCATGCTCTTCCGGGCCGCGGAGGGGGTCGAGGGCCTCAGGCGGGCGATGGACGATCTTTACCAAAAAGTCAGCGCGGCGATCGCCGAGGGTTATAGCTTGATAATTCTTTCCGACCGGGGGATTTCAGGGGAACTTTCTCCCATCCCGGCCCTGTTCGCCACAGCGGGAGTGCACCACCATCTTGTCCGCGAGGGGACAAGGACGCGTACTGGCCTGCTCATCGAAACCGGGGAGGCGCGGCAAGTTCACCACATGGCCCTCCTCCTGGGCTACGGCGCCGGGGCGATCAACCCCTATCTTGCCTTCGAAACCATCGACGACATGATTCGAAGCGGTTTCCTCGAGGGTATCGACCACGATACGGCGGTCAAAAATTATATCACCGGTTTGTGCAAGGGCATCATCAAGGTCATATCGAAGATGGGCATCTCAACGATTCAGTCCTACCGGGGC
Organism: Nitrospinota bacterium; assembly: GCA_002685755.1. Classification (GTDB taxonomy): domain Bacteria; phylum UBA8248; class UBA8248; order UBA8248; family UBA8248; genus UBA8248. Next base: position 10,022 of record NYYB01000165.1, on the reverse strand, counting down.
GCCCAGATTTTCGAGGCCATCGGATTGAACAAGGAATTTGTCGACAACTATTTCACCTGGACCCCGTCGCGGATAGGGGGGATAGGAATCGAAGTCGTGACCGACGAGGTGCTTCTCCGCCACCGCAAGGCCTTTCCCGACCGCCGGGCCATGACCGAGGAACTCGATAGCGGAGGTTTCCTCCAGTGGCGCCGGGGCGGAGAGTTTCATCTTTTCAACCCCGAGACGGTTTTCAAGCTCCAGCATGCGACCCGGACCGGAAGGTTCGATATTTTCAAGGAATACACCAACCTGGTTGACGATCAGAGCAAGCGGCTGGCGACCCTGCGCGGTCTTCTGGAATTCAAGTGGGCTCGGGAGCCCATCCCCCTGGAAGAGGTGGAGCCCATCGAGGCCATCATGGAGCGCTTTAGCACGGGGGCGATGTCATACGGCTCGATCAGCCAGGAAGCTCACGAAACCCTTGCTATCGCAATGAACCGTATCGGGGGAAAATCCAACACCGGCGAAGGAGGGGAGGATGCCGAGCGCTTCGTTCCCGATAAAAATGGCGATCTTCGGCGCAGCGCCATTAAGCAGGTGGCGTCGGGCAGGTTCGGGGTCACCAGCGAATATCTCGTGAACGCCGATGACCTCCAGATCAAGATGGCGCAGGGGGCAAAACCCGGCGAAGGCGGCCAGCTTCCCGGAAATAAGGTTTTCCCCTGGATTGCCAAGGTGCGGAATTCCACCCCGGCGGTGGGTCTGATTTCCCCGCCTCCGCACCACGACATCTATTCGATCGAGGATTTGGCCCAGCTGATATATGACCTCAAGAATTCCAATCCCGAAGCCCGCATCCATGTAAAGCTGGTCGCCGAGATCGGGGTGGGGACTGTTGCGGCCGGTGTCTCTAAAGCGCACTCCGACGTGGTTCTCATCTCCGGCCACGATGGGGGGACGGGCGCCTCGCCGATTACCAGCATCAAACATGCCGGCGCTCCCTGGGAACTTGGTTTGGCGGAGACCCAGCAAGTCCTGGTGATGAACCGGCTTCGCGACCGCATCGTCGTCCAGGTTGACGGCCAGTTAAAAACAGGACGCGATGTGGTCATCGGGGCCATGCTCGGAGCGGATGAATTCGGATTCGCCACCGCGCCTTTGGTGGTGATGGGTTGCATCATGATGAGGGTGTGCCACCTCAATACCTGCCCCGTCGGAATTGCCACCCAGGATCCGGAACTCCGCAAGAAATTCTCCGGCTCGCCCGAGTACGTTGAGAATTTTTTCCGCTTCGTCGCGGAGGAGGTGCGTGAATATATGGCCCGCCTGGGATTCCGCTCCGTGGATGAAATGATCGGAAGGGCGGACAGACTCAACATTCGCCAGGCGGTGGATCACTGGAAGGCGAAAGGTCTCGATTTCGCGCCAATACTCCATAAATCCGACATGGGTCCGGATGTCGCTATCCGAAATGTTTGCGGCCAGAACCACGGCCTCGAGAAGACTCTCGATGTGACCACCCTGATTCCCATGTGCAAGGACGCCCTGGAGCGAAAGGCCCCGGTCAAGCTCGAGCTTCCCATACTTAACCTCAACCGGACGGTGGGAACCATCCTTGGTTACGAGGTGACAAGGCGGCACGGGGGAAAGGGCTTGCCGGAGAATACGATCCAGGTGCATTTCAGGGGGTCGGCCGGTCAGAGTTTTTCGGCTTTTGTTCCAAACGGGATTACCTTCACCCTCGAGGGCGACTCGAACGATTACATCGGAAAAGGATTGTCGGGGGGAAAGATCATCGTTTTCCCGCCCAGGGAGTCCTCCTTCACGGCGGAAAAAAACATCCTCATCGGAAACGTCGCTCTCTACGGCGCCACAGCGGGAGAGGCTTATTTCCGGGGGGTCGCCGGCGAGCGATTCGCCGTGCGCAACAGCGGCGCCCTCGCCGTGGTCGAGAGTGTGGGCGATCATGGTTGCGAATACATGACCGGCGGCCGGGTGGTCGTGCTCGGAAAGACGGGAAGAAACTTCGCCGCCGGAATGTCGGGCGGCATCGCCTACATCCTCGACGAGGAGAACAGTTTCAGGAGGCGGTGCAACATGGAGTTGGTGGACTTGGAAGATCTCGTTGACCCAGACGACGTTGATGAGGTGAAAAACCTCATCCAAAAACACGTGGAATATACGGGAAGTACGGTTGGCGAACGTATTCTTTCGGAATGGGAAACGCTTCAACCTCGATTCGTTAAAGTGTTGCCCCGCGACTATAAGCGGGCGATGATGGCCATCCAGACCGCCAAGGAACGCGGGATCTCTTGGGAGAAAGCCGTGATGGAGGCGAGTCATGGGTAAACCCACCGGTTTTGTCGAGTTTCAAAGAGAGTTGCCGGGAAGCAGGTCCGTCGAAGAACGTATCGGGGATTGGAACGAAGTCTACCTTCCGTTTCCCGATGATAAGCTTCAAAACCAAGGGGCGCGGTGCATGGACTGCGGAATCCCCTTCTGCCATAGCGGCTGCCCGTTGGGAAATCTCATTCCGGAATGGAACGACATGGTCTACCGGGAGAAATGGGACGAGGCCGTCGAGCGGCTACACAGGACGAACAATTTTCCCGAGTTCACCGGGCGGCTTTGCCCCGCCCCATGCGAGGGCTCATGTGTCCTGGGCATTAACGAAGACCCCGTTACGATTAAACAGATTGAAGTCTCGATTATCGAGCACGCCTTCGACCAGGGCTGGGTGGTTCCGCGGCAGCCCGCTGCCAGGACCGGGAAGAAAGTCGCCATCGTGGGTTCCGGGCCGGCGGGTTTGGCGGCGGCGGATCAACTCAACCAGGCAGGCCATAGCGTTACCGTCTTCGAGAGGGACAGCCGCATCGGCGGATTGATGCGCTATGGGATCCCCGAATTCAAGATGGAAAAGAAATTTCTGGACCGGCGTCTGGAATTGATGGAGTCCGAGGGCGTTGTCTTCAAGGCAGGGTGTCATGTGGGCGTGGATGTCACCGCATCGGCTCTCCGCGAGGAGTTCGATGCGCTGGTCCTCGCGGGCGGAGCGCGTGCGCCGCGTGATTTGCCGATTCCCGGGCGCGACCTCAAGGGCGTATACTTCGCGTTGGAGTATCTTTCCGTCCAGAACAAACTCTGCGAGGGCGTTTCGGTTCCTGTGGAGGAGCAGATCAACGTCAAGGGAAAATCCGTGATCGTCATCGGCGGCGGGGACACCGGGGCCGATTGCCTGGGTACGGCTCACCGGCAGGGGGCGGCTTCGATTCACCAGCTTGAAATTCTGCCTTGTCCGCCGGATGAGCGTGATGCGAATGTAAATCCCTGGCCTCTTTATCCGGATATTTTACGCGTCTCCTCCGCGCACGAGGAGGGCGGCGAACGAATCTACTCCATTTCAACCAAGCAGTTTGTCGGCGAGGACGGGGTGTTAAAAAAGCTCGATGTCGTCGATGTGGAAATGAAACGGAGTGATGACGGGCGGATGAGTTTCGAGGACATTCCCGGCACGGAGAGGGAGATGAATGCGGATTTCGTCTTTCTTGCCATGGGTTTTCTGGGGCCGGAGCGAAAAGGAATGATCGAGGAACTGGGTGTCGAACTTACCGAGCGCGGCAATGTCCAGCGTGATGAAGAATGGATGACGAGCGTTCCGGGCGTGTTTACGGCGGGAGACATGCAACGGGGCCAGTCTCTCATCGTATGGGCCATCGCCGAAGGCAGGTCGTGCGCTCGTGCTGTGGACATGTACCTCATGGGAGAGTCCGACCTCCCCGCCCCGATTTAAATCTTGTTTTATTTGGGCCGAAGCTTCATCCACCGAAGTTTCATTCGATGCTTTTCCTGCGGCCTGCCCTCGCTAAAACCTTGATGAATAAGCCGTAAGCCCAAAAGAGGCCGGCAGCCTGCCGGCATGAAATTTCTCCTGGAATAATAAATTCACGGTACAATCATATTGTGCCCGGCGGTGGATACGGTCACTAGCGATTTTCTGTTTTCCGTTGAGAGTCGACGGAAATGCCCTGTGAATATAACGGACGGCAAGGCCGCCCGGGCGGGTTCACCCCGTGAGAGGGGCGGGCTTCTTTGGGCGTTGTACGACTATTTTGCCGGTCCTGAAGCAAAGGGAGGAAAAGCGCCATGTTCGAACCGGGAAACATCAAAGTTTGCTTCGAGGTTTTCAGCAGGATAACGAGAGAGTTGAGTTCCGCGCTCGATGTTGGGGAAATTCTTGACCATATCGCCCGGCAGACGGCCGAGGCGACAGGCGCCAAAGGCTGCGCGGTCCGGGTGCTCAACGATAAAACAAGACTATTCGAATTGTCGGCGGTCTGGGGTCTGAGTCAGGAGTATTTGAAAAAAGGGCCGGTTGACGCCGGTCACAGTTTGGCGGCATGCATGAATGGAGAGGTCGTCCAAATCCTCGACACGGCCGACGACCCTCGGGTTCAGTACCCGGACGACGCCAAAGCCGAGGGAATCGTATCTATATTGTCCGTCCCGATGATGATGATGGACCGCATCGTCGGTGTTCTACGCCTCTATACTTCCGAGCCGAGGGTGTTCACCGAGGATGAACTTGCATTCGTCCGTGCGCTTGTAGATCTGAGGATTCTTGCGCTCTGCCACGCGCGCCGCTACTCGGGGTTGAAAGTTGACCACGATTCTCTCGTCGAAAATTTCCAGACCTGGTTCGAGTCGAGTACGTACAATCCTCAATAAAAATGCGTTGGCGGCGGATACGCAGGCCCGCAGGTATGCACTTGCGCACCACCCCGTCTAATCCGTTTATGTAGGAACCGGATTAGAGTGGGAAAGGTTGCCGCCTATTGCCCGTTTAACTAGTGCGGCATGTGGGCCGGATTCCAATACTCCCCCGTCCGGATCGTGACTGCCTGCCGCTCTCCGTTGGGGACCCAGGAGTTTTCGTTTTTCAGTGCTTGAGGTTCGAAATCGTATGCAACCCTGTGAATCTCCGCTTCCCAGTTTCCGTCGCCCTTGTATTCGAGAAGAACGTAGGCGGGGCGATTATCGCCGTCCCAATTCACCGCGGCTGAGGCCCCGCAAACAAGAGTCTGATTTCCGACCTGGCGGACATAAGGCCCGTGAACTTGGCCAAAGGCCAGACATTCGGCTTTGTCCCCTTTGAGTCTTTCCAGAATTTCATCGTCTGTCAGTCGCAGCGGAAGGGCCCCCTCGTCATCGCCCGGGGCCGCGTGAAAAATGTGAACGTCATGACCGGGTTCGGCCGTGAGTGTTATTTCGTGAGGGAGGCCTCTTAGCCAGTCGAGTTGATCTTCGTTGAGATGCTCGCGCGTTGTCCTGCTGGCCTCGTTTCTTCCGGGGAAGGGATTGTCCTGCTCGTCGACTTTATCGATCACCCATCGATCGAAATTCCCCAGAATGGGCAGGCAGTTCTTGCGGGCTCGAAGCGCATCAATAACCTCGCCCGGCTCGGGACCGCCCATCACATGATCGCCCAATACGACCTCCCAGTCGGCATTGTGCTTATCGACTTCCGCCAGAACGACTTCGAGCGGCGTGAGTTGTGCGTGGATGTCTCCGTAAAGTGCAAGTTTCATGGCCTTCCTCTCCCTTAATAAGTATCGGATAGTTAAATCATAGCAGGACTGGGCCTTGAATGGGAATGATTCGCCCGTTATTAAAGGGGGTCCGGCTGGCGGGAAATTCACCTGTTTTCGGGAAATCCCCCGGTAATTCCAGGTTCACGGGCTCATCCTCGACAATCAGGATATGATCACTCCTGCGGGAGACGGGACCATCCCGGAACTCATCAATCGAAGATCCGGCTTTTCGGTTGAAAACTGGATTGCCCATTAAAATGATTAAAACCATTGAAAATGTTATGTATGGGGTGGCGGGGCTTGGCCGGGGACGGGAACTTTTCCCCACTTCGAATATTTCCGGGGGGTTATCCATAGTGAGTTTGCGGCGAGAGGGGTGGTATGCAATTATCCCCCGCTGTTATGGGACGATTGGTCTCCGGATTTTTCCGGTTTGATATTATTTCATTCAGAAGCAGCGGTTTAAGGAGAGGTGTCCGAGTTGGCTGAAGGAGCACGACTGGAAATCGTGTGGGTGCTCAAAAGGTGCCTCGGGGGTTCGAATCCCCCCCTCTCCGCCATTTAAATGTACGGTCTTTTTTTAGTTAAGAAACAATAACTTAACGAGATCCCACTTATCGAATACAACACACGTAAACCACACATATTCATGTATGATTCCCTTGATTTACAATTGAATACGTGGATTTTAAATTACATGTTTTTTTATATTTAAACCCATGTTTTTGTCTAGCCAGTGGGCATGAATACAGATTTGGCCGAGGAAGCTCTGATTACCCCTTCTCATCTAATCCTTGATTTAGATGGATTTTTTTTATTCCGAAAAGCATAAGAGATTCACAATTGGCACGTGAAGAGTTGGCGGCATGACCCTTGCCAAGGTGGCTCTGGGTGGTCGTAATCACTGTCTTCGGGAGGTGCAAAAACGCCCAACTGCTGAAGCTCAAAAGTGCACACTTCGTCTATTTCTTGTATAGAAGTTTGCTGGAAGTGTGCACTTCCCCATCGATCCTTGGTCGATACAACAGGCGGTAATTCAGCAGCAATTCGGCGTCTAACGGCCCTCTCTCGGATCGACCCAAAGCCATCAGGTTTGATTGAGTAATATCGCTTTCTAATCCCGCCCTTCTGCTTCTGCCGTGCACGAGTCTTCAGGCCCATGAGCTCTAATATTCGTCCAACGAATTTGATGGTGTCCTCAGGGCAATTGTAGTTGACCGAGTTGGGCACAATCTTCAGGTACGAAAGGAGTGTCTTTTGCTCCATCACCATGTCAACCACCGCCGCAGCCTCTTCCACGCCATACGATCCCTCACCTGTCATTAAATTGATACCTAATGGACCCAAGATACGTTTGTATGACTTGACCTTGACGGCGTTGTTTCTGCGAAGGCTAAGATTTTGATCTTCATCTTCGGTTAATGATTTCTTGATATTTGCTGCCAGTTCAAACCGCTCTAGCTTCGCAAGGCCACGGCCTTCGTCAAAAAACTCAATATCCCCCACAGTTAGATTAGGGAGCTTCAAAGCATTTCTTATGTAAGCACGGCGGACTGCCATTTTTTCGGCGTATGTGGCGTTCTGATTTCGCTTGATTTTCTCCAGATCGTCACGNTCCAGGTCTTCAGCTTCGAGGATGGCGTTGATCCGCTGGTNATATGCTTCACCNTTCGCTTCCTTAATCGCGTCATCGGCATAATCTGTCTCATTNTCCGGTAGTAAGTTCAATTGAAAGCCACTCGACTCCAAAAGGTAGAGCATATTGCGGGCAAAATGGTTACAACCCTTATTAAGCCAGGCGACTGAGTTTGCTCGAAACACATCGAATTCTGTGGCGGTGTTGGTGGCCGCTTGCTCCATACCTTCGATGATGTTCGTGGCATCGGTAGAATCATTTAGGTTGTTGCTGTCGAAGGCGAGGTGCCATTCTGTCAATGTTCTGGAACGACGGATCATCTGGATGGCATCGGAGGGAGCAATTACACCGAAGAATAGACCGTACCCCCGATCAAAGTGCGGGACTTCGATGCTGACACCCGACGAAATGCTAGGGGAATGGATGATGATGTCATATTCAACGCATACCGCATTTGGGTTTCGGATAAAAGCTTGTTGCTCCTCTCCTCCCACGGTATCTGCATTGATATTTAGAAGTCTCTTTTTCGGCAATTCTGATGCTATTAAAGCTGTCAACGTGGCGCTCTTCTTTTTGCTATCAGTGGCGACGATCACCTTACTGCCAGCATCAAGGTCGGCCAGAATTGAGCCGTAGGCCAATTGAGCAGCACGAGAACCATGTTGATAGGTCACAGATAAATGTGAATTGTCGGCAGCGGACTCGAATATTCGGAACCGCTCTCCAGGTCGGCACATTTCTAAAAATTCAATCTCACGGTCACCGAGATCGGCATCGGCCACAATTAAACGCTTTGCATTCGTGATCATTTTCTTGAGGGCTTCATACACTTTGATGCGGTCGAAATCCTTAACGCTCCCGTCGGCGACGTGGCGAAGGACTTGGCTAAATTCATCGATGAATAAGTTGTCGACACGTAAGCAGTATTCACTCTGCCCATCAGCGATGATCGAATTGACGCAGACTGCGAGGCCATTCTTTATTCCGGTCACATCCTGGTAGTTATCAACTTTCAATCGCTTTGCTAGCTCATGCGTGAGTGAAATCCGGTGACAGGTTCCAACGAAGGTTTCTCCCAGCTCCTTAGCGTATTTCGCGAATTTCATGCCAACCAGTTGGGTCTTGCCAGAGCCATGTGGCGCTTTGAAGATGACAACTCCGTCCAGTGGTTTAACAGGCAGCGGCCACAGTCCATAGATCCCGGCCTTTTGGGGGGTGCCACTGTAATGGCAGATGCCAATTTTTTGATATCCGTGTTTTTTGCGCATGGCAATTGAAATTGAAGTTAAACTAATTGCTTCCTCTCTGTGCTTCGAGGTTATCCATGCGATGTGTTCTTCAATGCCGTCTATGTTTGGTGCCGTCGACGAAATTGACCTGATAAAATCGATTGCGCTGTATTTGCTTGGCACGTTCTTGGCAAATTTATTGATAATAGCTTTAATAACACTCGGGGCACCCCCAAGCTGTTCCGCTATACCTAGACTATCTTTATAGTTTCGGTCACCGATGTCGGCGGATTTAACCCCACGTATCGATAGGGCGCATTCATTATTGGTTAAGCCTTGGACGGTTAGGTTTGTTCCGCCATGTAAAAACGATCTGACAGCCGTTCTATTTATCCCGTCGATATATAACCGCGCACAGGTATCGCATTGTTCGGTCGGGTCTTCGACATAGGACAAATGCATTTCAGCCTTCACCATTGCTCTGATGGTCATACGCTTGCCGCCGGTGTCTTTGACCGTCAACACGGTATCGGCGTCGATAGTGCCGTTCTCGGCCTCCACGAGGCGCTTGTAGACGCTCTCAGAGGCTTCCCCTGTGCGGTTAGACTCGCTGGCGGCATACGCTCTCCGCATAGGCTCTTGCTGCGGTTTGAGGCGGTCATGCTCAACAGCCACCAGACGCTGATACTCGGCTTCCTCTGCTTCTGTCAGATCAGGTAGTAACGATGTGTTGAGATACCCACCAGGATGGAAAGACGGCTCTGGACGGCGCTGTGTTAATCCAGGCCCCAGCTCAGCCCCTGCAATAAAGTCGCACCGCTCGGGACTAAATACCGATGCATCAACCGGCCCACGAATAAGGAAACTGCCAGACTTTGATAGTTTCCCGTATCCATAACCAGCAAGCCAAAGTCGCTTGAACAGTAATTTTCCAAACCGGGGAAGGTCGCGGCCATCTTGTGCGATGAAGTAAAGGTGGAAGCTGGGTGTAGGCGAGCTGAGGAGATTGCCTTGAGGCCCATATATACTAGCCGATGTCGACAACGCCACGACGGATGCAGCATTAGCAAAACCAGGAAAAACCTCTTTATCAATAATCTTAATGAGTTGGTCGGGATTTAAGGGTTCTCCTGGACCTGGATCGTAATCGAGCATGGACAAGCAGGGACTGTCAGGGTGCTCAAAGTACTCCAGAGTGCGATTGATGGTGCCAGTACGGTGATTTGCTGTCGTGGTTACTTCGATTTGGCCGTAATCCGCCAATCTATTTTTCACAGTCCCATGGATCAAGCATTGGTTCTTTTGGCAAGAGCTGAGAAATTCAGGAAAATCATGAAACTTCAGCTCTATCGTTTCGACATGGCCGGAACCAGCGTTATCGACGTTTTTATTAAGCGTGCCATCTTCGTTAAGTGTGATGCTCTTGGTTAAAAATTGCTTTAGCCCACCTGTGAATATGCTAAACACGGCAGTCGGGCTTGGTGGTTGGCGAAAGCGTTTTGGATAATTACTCATAAATCACCTCCTTCCTATACGGATTTAAGATCTGGCGATGGGCATTCAGTCCTTGTGAACTACTTAGAACTA
>NYYB01000164.1 GCA_002685755.1 Nitrospinota bacterium | reverse complement strand
CAACTTTCTCGATCGGGTCCCACACGGCCGGATGGTTATGAAATAATCGTCGGTGAACTCCGCGCTTGGGATATTGCCTCTGCCTCCCGCGAGTTGACCCAACGCCGCCGGGAGGATCCCGATCAACCCGCCTGGCTTGCCCTAGAGGGTGTGAAGGCCTATCTCGAGGGCGATTACGACGCGGCAATCGGCCTGCTTAACGAAGCGCTAATAAAAAGCCCGGGCGACAGCGAATGGCTCGAGCTTCGCCTCCACCTTAAACAGTCCATATCGGCGGTCCGAGGTTTTAAGAGCCGCCGGACGGATCATTTTGAAATTCATTTTGACCCGAGGTTGGACGCGGTTCTTCTGCCCTATATGGAGGAAACGCTGGAGGCCGCCTACCGGGAGTTCGCCGGGGAACTCGGGGTGAAGTCCGTGGGCCAGGTCCGCGTCGAGATTTTCTCGGACCCCGACCGGTTTCATAAGGCGTCCACCATCCGCCGATCGGATATCGAGAAAGGGGTGGTCGGGCTTTGTAAATTCAATAAGGTGCTCCTGATCTCTCCGGCGGCCCTGCAGCGGGGATATCGCTGGCTTGACACCGCCGCGCACGAGTTTGTCCACTACCTCATTACCAAGGCCACGAGAAATAAAACCCCCATCTGGCTCCACGAGGGGGTTGCCAAGCTCTTTGAGAAAAAATGGAGAAAAAGTGGGCTTCCGCCGCTGAGTCCCATCGACGAAACCCTGCTTTACAAGGCAAAGACGAACGACGCGTTTATTTCCTTCAAGAGCATGGAGCCGAGTCTGATTTACCTGAAAACCGCCGAGGATGTTCAGCTTGCATACGCCGAGGGGGCCTCGGCGGCCGAGTTCATTCGGCGCCGGGGAGGAAAAAATTCTATTGAAAAAATGCTGCGTGCCATTCGGGAGGGGGAGCTCGAAAAAAGGTCCGCACCGGAGCCCGGCGGGGCGCGATTCCCCATGAGGCGCCCGAGCCTGGTTGAACTCGAATCGACAGGGTCTCCTCAGAGCGCCGAGGCGGGGCTTCGCGCTCTTTTTGGGGTCGGACTCGCCGAATTCGAGGAGCTCTGGAAAAAAGACCTGGAAGGGCAGGCGCTCCAGCCTCAAAAGGGTGCGAGGGTGCGCAAGTTCCGGTTGAGGGCTACTGGACCGGTTGATGATAGCGGAGCGGACCTGGCGGCGCTCAAAAGCGCCGTCGCCCGCCGCCGGACCCGGCTGGCCGACAGGCTGTGGATCAGGGGCCGGATGAAGGCGGCATGGGTGGAGTACAGACGCGCCCTTCGGGACGAACCCAACTCCCCGCCGCTGCTGAACCGTCTTGCACGGTCGGAAATCCGGCTGGGAATGCCCCGGCAAGCGCTCCGAAGCCTGAAAAAAGCTGTCCAGGTGAATCCCGACCACGGGGTAACCTATGTTCACCGCGGGGTAGCTTACGAGATGGTTGGAGACGTGAAGTCGGCACGAAAGGCATGGGAGGAGGCCGTTCAAATCAATCCTTTTAATCCACTGCCTCATGAGCGTCTGGCCGTTCTTTACGGAAAGGAAGGTCTGGCGGGAAAGGCGAAGCGTGAGCTGGAATTGGCGAGGCGACTGAGAGGAATTTAGCGCATATGAGCGAAAATCCAACGGATGACACAGGCAAAAGACAAGAAATGGATCAGGCCGATATCGAGGTGGCCCGTGAAATCAGAAAAGCGCGGGAAGAGATTCTGAACGAAGTGCGGAAAGTCATCATCGGTCAGGTGGATGTTCTCGACCTTGTTTTGATATCTCTTTTCTCGAAGGGGCACTGCCTCCTGGTGGGTGTGCCGGGGTTGGCCAAGACCTTGCTGATTCGTACGCTTGCCGAAGTGCTTCAGTTGAAATTTAACCGCATTCAGTTCACCCCCGACCTGATGCCCTCGGACATCACGGGTACGGACATCCTCGACGAAACCACCGAGGGGCGGCGCATCTTCCGGTTTATTCGAGGTCCCGTATTCTCCCAGATTCTCCTCGCCGACGAGGTCAACCGCACGCCGCCTAAAACCCAATCCGCCCTTCTGCAGGCAATGCAGGAGCAAAAGGTCACGGCGGGTGGGCAAACCCACGACCTGGAGCCCCCGTTTTTTGTGCTTGCCACTCAGAATCCCATTGAGCATGAGGGCACCTATCCGCTTCCCGAGGCGCAGCTGGACCGGTTCATGTTTGAAATTTCAGTGAATTATCCGAGTCTCGCCGAGGAATCGGAAATAGTCGCGCAAACAACTTCGGACTACATTCCCGTCTTGGAAAAAGTTCTCAACGGTGATCAGATACTCTCCTATCAAGCCCTTGTCAGGCGGGTTCCGGCGGCGCCTTATATGGTGGATTATGCGGTAGCGCTGGCACGCGCCTCACGGCCCGATGATGAAAGCGCCCCTGATTTTGTCCGTGATTTCGTGGAATGGGGGGCGGGTCCCCGGGCGAGTCAGTATCTTATCCTGGGAGCCCGGGCGCGTGCGCTCCTTCACGGCCGGTATGCGGCCTCGATACAGGATGTGCGCAAACTGGTCAAACCGGTTCTTCGGCATAGGATTATTGTGAACTTCAGGGGCCAGGCCGAGGGTATCGATTCGGAGACTCTTGTCCAAAAACTACTGGACTCGGTTCAGCCTCCCGCCGAGGCTACGGAGGCCGCTTGAACTCTTCTCCGAATCTATCAGCCACCGGCCCGGTGGAAACCCGGTTTTTCGATCCCTCGGTCGTGTCCCGGATATCCGGCCTAGAGTTGCGGGCAAGGTATGTGGTCGAGGGCCTGATGAGCGGAATCCACAGAAGCCGCGCCCATGGGTTCAGCGTCGAGTTCGAAGAGCATCGCCCCTACACTCCCGGCGATGAGTTTCGCCATATCGACTGGAAAGCTTACGGAAAGTTCGATCGTTATCTCATCAAACAATTCGAAAACGAAACCAACCTCGGCTCCCATTTGCTTGTTGACGCCAGTGCTTCGATGGATTTTGGCGAGGGGCCGATGACGAAGTGGGAATACGCCGCCACTATGGCGGCATCTCTTTCCCATCTGCTCTTAAGGCAATCGGACGCGGTGGGCCTTACTATTTCACGGGAGGCCGAGGACCGAATCGTTTCGTCTAAATCCTTGCGAAGGCATTTGATAGCTCTTTTGGCGTCTCTCGAGGCCGAGCGCCCCGGGGGCGGCACCGGTTTGAGCCGGTCGCTGTTACAGCTCGCCGAGGGGATGAAGCGCCGGGGAATGGCGGTGATTTTTTCCGATTTGCTGGATGACCCCGAAATGGTGGCGCGCGCCTTGCGGCTGATTCGCCTCAAGGGGAATGACGTCATTGTTTTTCATGTACTGGATTCCGTGGAGCTTGAATTCCCGTACGAGGGGTTGGCCCGCGTCGAGGATGTCGAAACGGATCGGAACATGACCGTGGAGTGCGAAGTTGTGCGCAAGCCCTATCTCTATATTCTCGGCGATTTCTTGGAGAGCACCAGGGATCATTGCCGGAATGAAGGCATTCATTACGTACTTCTGTCCACGGCGGACCCCCTGGAGCAGGGGCTTGTCCGGTTTCTCGCGTGGCGCGCAAAACTGAGATCTTAGGAGCTATATTCAGTGGGACTCCAGTTTTTTCATAATTATCTCCTTTGGGGTAGCGGCCTTTTTTTGCTTCCGATCTTGATTCACCTCCTTAGGCGGAGGCGGATCAAAATCGTGCGATTGCCGACTTATGAGTTCTTATTGCGGACACAGCGCCGCATCGCCACGCGAAGCCAGTTGAAAAACTGGATTCTTCTTGCCCTGCGAATTTCGGCGGTTTTGCTTGTCGTATTCCTGGCCGCCCGCCCCCTCCTGTCCGGACGAGGGTGGGCCGGCGGAGGCAGCTGGTCCCCCCATCATTTAAGCGTGGTAATCGATAACTCGGCGAGCATGGCCTACCGGGCAGGGGAGGGAACTCGCTTCGATCTCGCGAAACGGGCGGCAAGGCGTTTGATTGAAAATCTCTCGCCGCGGGACAGGGTGATGATGTTAACGACGACCGGGCCGAGGGCCACCAGGCCGGGGGCCGCGAAGCCGGCTGGAGGATTGAGCAAGGATGCTGCTCTGGCCCGCCTTTCCTCGGTGGAGCAGACGGATGCGGCGGGAGATGGGGTTCGGGCGCTCAAGATGGCCATGGCGGGAGCCGAGGGTCAACTGGACCGGAGAACTATTGTTGTTCTGAGCGATATGGCAAAGAGCGACTGGGAAGGTCTTCGAATCAGAGGATTGAGGCGCGTGGACTCCCATACCCGGGTTCAGTTCGTTCGAATGGCTCCCGAGGCCGGAACGAGTGACATATTAATTCAAGATGTTCGTCTGCGGCCCTGGCCGCCTAGAAGAGACGCAACGTTTGCCGTGGTTTTCTGGGTGGCGAACCGCGGGCTGAAGGATGGGAAGAGTATTTCGGTATCTCTTTTTGTCGGGGAGTCGCGGGCGGGGTTTTCCGAAATGGAATTGAAGGCGGGCGAGGAGAAGGAAGTTAGTTTCCGCGTTCTTGCTCCGAAAGAGGGGTCATTAAAAGGACGCATTGTCCTTTCTCCGGACCCCCTCAGCGCGACGAATTCCTATTATTTTTCAGCTGAGATGGGCAGGAGAAATCGTGTCCTGATCATCGACGGCGATCCCCGAAGAGGATTGGTCGATAGCGAATCTTTTTATATTTCAAATGCACTGCGTGCATCGCCGCCGGGGGGAGATTCACCCATCCTCGTTGAGGTTGTGGCCGGTTATGAAATGGGCCGGACGGAATGGAGCGGCTACGATTTGGTGGTCGCTTGTAATGTGGGAAAATGGTTTGGAGGAGCCGCCGAATCACTTCGACGGTATGTGGAGCAAGGAGGCGGATTTTTGATTGCAGGCGGCAAACTCGCGGGAGCCCGAATGCCCGGGGAAGGGTGGCTGCCTGCCGCGTTCGGGCAGCCCCGGAGCGTCAAGCCCCCGCAGGGTGCTGTTGTCACTACGAAGGGCATAGCTCATCCGATATTTTCGTTGATGGGCATAAATCCCTCGCGATTGTTTTCGATGATCCGGCTTCGCCGGGTCGCTCCGCTATCACCGGCCGGTGGCGGGCAGGTTCTCATGGCGCTTAAGGACGGAACTCCGGTTTTGGTCGCGGGCCGGGCTGGAGCGGGAAAAATCACGGTTTGGGGCGCTACCTGCGACAGGGATTGGACGGATATTCCTGTCCGTCCGGTATTTGTTCCCTTCCTCCGGGGAATCGTGAATTACCTGGGAGCCAGGTCCGAAGGTGCGGTGGCGGGTATTGAGGCCGGAGAGCCGATTCGGGTTCTCTCCTCGGCCCATCGAGTGGGACAGAGCGTACAGGTCAAGGGCCCTTTCGGCATCGAGGGGACGGCTCGCCTGAGAGGTGTTTCCTTGAGTCGCCCCGATTTTTACGATCCGGGGGGCTCTCAAGGGGGTCGTGTAGAGGCGAAATTCACAAATACGCACCGGGCGGGATTTTACGAGATTCTCGGGCCTGACGAAAAAGAATGGGTGGCGGCCAATGTCCCCGCCTCCGAGGCCTCCCTCGATGCGTTGAGCGAAGCCGAACTGCGTGAGCGCCTTCCATGGCTCGATCTAGCGGTTCGTGCGGTTGGCGCAGAGGATTCCGAGCCTGGAAGCGCGATCGAGGGGAGGTTGGATCTGGGGATTTATCTGTTTCTTTTCATGGCCGCCATCCTTGTTTGCGAGGGCGCTTTGGCGGATCGCAGTTAATCAAAAGATTGGTTAAACTTCCGAGGACTATTGACGGCTTCCTCAGGCGCCGAATGACCGCCGAGGAGGGGCTGGATTTGCTTTTGGGGCTCATGGAATAAGGCATTCGGGCCTCCGTTTGGGAGAATTATGACTGATTTAAATGACGGAATTGCGCTTTTTATTGATTTTGAAAACCTCGCGAGGGGGTTTACACGCTCCACGCGGGCGGAATTCGACATCCACCGGGTATTGGCCCGGCTGGTAGAAAAAGGAAAGGTTGTAATGAAACGGGCGTATTGCGATTGGTCACGTTTCTCGAAATTCAAGGACGCCCTGCATGAGGCAGGAATCGAACTGGTCGAAGTCCCTCACCGATCGGTGACTGGCAAAAATTCGGCCGATATTCGCCTGGTCGTTGATGCCATGGATATGTGCTACGCCAAGGAGCATATCGGGACTTTTGTCATCGCATCAGGTGACAGTGATTTTTCTCCTCTCGTCTCAAAACTCAAGGAAAACGGCAAGCACGTGATCGGCTTGGGAATGAGGGGTTCGACTTCAAATCTTCTCGCCGAGAGTTGTGATGAATTTATCTTCCACGAGGACCTCGAGTCGGATAGCAGTCAAAGGCCGCAGGTCGATAGCGATCTCCCAAAACAGAAAAAAGAGGCCTTCGACCTTCTTTTCGATTCCGTTGATGCGCTCCAGCGGGAAAATGTGCCCATCATCTGGTCTTCTATTGTCAAAGAGACGATGAAGAGGAAGCGCCCCTCCTTTTCGGAGAGCGCCCACGGATACCGAAGTTTCAGCGGCCTGCTGGAGGATGTCCAAAAGAGGGGATATATCAAGCTTCGTAAGGACGAGAGGAGCGGAAGTTATATCATTGTGGAGTTTGGGCGAAAGGAGAGAGCCGAGGATGAGGGCCAATCCCAAAAACCCAAAAGAAAATCATCCCGACGGACCGCCCGGCCGAAGAGATCTCAAAGCCCGAAAGGGCCTGAGAACGGCTCGGGAGGCGTGCCCTCGTCAAAATCTCCGGCCGAGCCAGTCGCGAAACGCGTTCCAGCTCCCAAGCGGGCTGCCGGTCCGAAAAAATCCACTGTGGGTGGAATGCGCCGTCCGGAGAGAAAGAAATCAGTGAGCGGAAAAACGGTGGCCGATAAAGGAGAGAAAAAGAAAGCGGTGGAGTAAGGTGGCCCCGTGCCGCCCCACCCAGTGAGGGCGGGACGGCTCGGGCGGTTGGGACCACCAAAACCCCTCGAAAAATAGAAACCGTATAAAATTCCTATGGTCGCTTTTAGGCCGTTGATCTTCCCATAAAGGTGGATTCCCCTGCAAGGCGGGGGGTAATTGGATGCATTGTCTGGACCATCCATCGATATAACATATTGATATAGTGTCAGTTGCATCAGCTTGGCCTATGCCTGCTCGGTGCGAAGGGGGGGTAATTTGATGGTAGGGAGATTTACCAAGGATCAAATCGTCACGCGCCTTCGCATCGAGCGCGAAGCGTCACGGGCAATATACGATGCACTCTGCGGAAGCGGGATTACAGCCAAGTTCGCCGCCCGCGGTGGGGCCGACCTCGTCACCACGTTCAATTTAGCTTACTACCGGATGCAAGGGCTGAGCTCGATGGCGGGCTATCTGCCAATCGGGGACGCGAACGCGATTACCCTTGAGCTTGGGGAAAGGTTTGTTCTAAGAGCTGTGAAGGAATGCCCCGTTATCGCAGGGGTCTTGGGGGTGGACCCCACTCGGGAGATGACTCGCTTTGTTGATAGCCTCGCGGCCGCGGGGTTTGACGGGGTGATGAATTGCCCCACCGTCACCCTGATCGACGGGAAGTTTCGTTCCGATCTCGAGGAGACCGGGATGGGATTTTACCTTGAGGTCGAGGTTCTGGGATACGCGAGTCGTAAGGGATTGTTTACCAAGGCGTTTTGCACAACGCCCGATGAGGCGCTCGCCATGGCCGAGGCCGGCGTGGACAATATTATCGTTCATTATGGTAATAGTTCGGGTGGCTCAACCGGGTCGACAACGGTGTTGAGCGCGGACGAGTCCGCCCAAAGGGCGGCGGCGGTTCTTGACGCCATGGTTCCCAGGTACCCGGACCTCATCTATACCTGTCATGGCGGGTCCATCGAGAATGCTTCTCACTTCGAAGCTCTTCTAAACCGTGAGCCCCGCTTCGATGGCTACGTCGGGGGCTCTTCGGCGGAGAGACTTCCAATCGAGGACTCCGTTACCGCTTCGGCCAAAGCGTTCAAATCGGTGAAGCTCGAAAAATAGTCCATCCGGAGCATTATTTAAACTCAATTGATTGATGGGTTTTAGTGTGGTTGAAGTGGCCGTCGCCGTTTTGGCGACGTTAAACAGCAAGAAGGAAGAGGCGCGCTTTGTCTGCGATGCCCTTTCCCGGGCGGGAGTCCGCCCCCTGTTGGTGGATCTTTCTATGCGGCCCAACGAGGTCGAGTGAGCTTCGGTCACCGGTGGGGAACTGGCGGGGATCGCGGGCTATTCGTGGGACGATTTGGCGGATATGGATTGAGTCTACTCCGCCGAGGCGATGGTCGAGGGCGGAAGAATATTTCTTCTCGACAAATACTGGGCCGGTGATTTTATGGGTGTTATCGGAGCGGGCGGGGCCAACGGGTCTTCGATGCCCTACGCCCTGATGCGGTCGCTTCCGCTTCTATTTCCCAAGGTGATGGTCAGCCTGGTCGCGGCCACGGCCGCCGTTCAGTGGTTTGTCGCTGAAAGCGATATCGTCATGTTTCCCTCAGCTGGGGATTTGTCCATCAATCGAATCACCCGAGCCGTGATGGAAAACGCTGCCTACTCAGTGGCCACGATGGCCAAGGCGCGCGCCGAAAAAAAAGACCTGGACAAGGAATGTCCCCCTTTGGTGGGCGTGTCTTCTTTCGGTGGCACGGCGGGTTGTGTTGATCGAGTGACTGATAAGCTGATAGCGTGCGGCTACGAAGTGATTCATCTCCACGCATCGGGCCCGGGGGGGCGGATCCTGGAGTCTCTCGCGGGGTTGGGGGAGCTTGCCGGTGTCATCGATATAACCACTCATGAGCACACCGACTTGATTGTCGGTGGTGTTTATAGCGCGGGGGAGGNGAGGCTCAGGACCGCGGGAGAGGNCGCTTTGCCTCAGNTGGTGGTTCCGGGCGCCACCGACCATTCCAACTTTTGGGTGGGCGACGTTCCGGATTCTTTCAGGGAGCGTGAATTTTTTCGGTACAGTCCCGAAAACGTCTTGATGCGGACGAATGCCGAGGAATTTGATGCATTAGGCCGTTTGGTAGCAGAAAGACTGAATGATGCCCGGGGTCCGTTTGCCGTCATGATTCCCCTTCATGGATACAGCGCACACACCAAACAAAAAACATGCGATTTCGACGGCCGCGAAATGGGGTCCTGGTACCAACCGGAAACCGGTCGTGTATTTACTGCATCCTTGCAAAAGCACTTAAAAAAAGGGCGTATCGAAGAATTTGATTTGCACGTCAACGATGTCGAATTCGCCGATGCTTGTGTAAATGCTTTTCTTGAATTAATGACAGAACCAGGCTAGTCCTATTCCTCCCTGAGTAATGACGAGTGAAGATATCATTTTTGCGGGATGAATTTATTCAAGATGGAGATATTGGATGGCGTTTGAAACTCTTCTGGAGCATTTCGAGACGGATGTTCTCATCGTTGGGGGTGGTGCGGCAGGTACGATGGCGGCTTTCGAATGCGCCGAAACCGGCCTCCGGGTGATTCAGGCGACAAAGGGGCGCGCCACGAGCGGGACCACAACCGTCGCCCGGGGGGGGTTCACCGCCGCCATGGCCGAAGGGGACGACCCGGAACTCCACCTCCGGGAAATTCTCAAATTCGGCGGCGAGCTCATTGACCCCGAGTTGGCGGGGGTTTGGGTGAATGACATCATCGAGGTGGTAAATGACCTGAGAGCTTGGGGCGCCGAGTTTATTTTGAACAAGCAGGGAAATCTCGATCTCAAAATGTTCCCCAGCCATTCCTTCCCCAGAGCGGTCCATCATTACGACACCACCGGGAACATGGTGACCAAGACCCTCTCTCGAAAACTTCGAGCCGATGCACGAATCGGGCAGCACCCGCACACCGCAATCGTCGACCTGATCGTGATGGGTGGAAGGGTGGTGGGCGCATGGGGGGTGAATTACTCGAGCGGCACGCTCGTTGCCTACCAGGCGAGAGAGGTTATCTTATGCACGGGCGGGGGCAGCGGTCTTTTTTACGTCAACGATAATCCTCCACAGGTGACGGGAGACGGTTATGTGCTCGGTTTTCGGGCGGGGGCGCCTCTCTTGGGCATTGAAATGATCGATTTTCAGGCCATGTGCTGCGCTCCCGAGGAACTCTTCGGTTTTGCGCCTCATCCGACGGGATTTATCAACGCGGGCGCTGTGTTCCGGAACCGGGAAGGGGAGGAGTTTTTAAAGCGCTATTTTCCCGATACGGCGGAAAAAAGCACGAGGAGCGAGGTGATCCTCGCCATGGCCAAGGAGATTCACGCCGGACGTGCGGGGCTGACGGGCGGAATCTTCATGGACGCGACAAAAGTTCCCGAGGAAGTGATTCAAAAGCAGATCCCGCACGTTTATAAAACCTGTCTCTCCCGGGGTATCGATATCCGAAACACCCCCCTCGAGGTGGCTCCCGGCAGTCACACCTGGCTGGGCGGCATCAAAATCGACGCCGACGGAAAAACAACGGTTCCGGGCCTTTGGGCGGCGGGCGAGACGGGCGGCGGAATCCACGGGGGAAACCGGATAGGCGGCTCCGCCCTTTCGGCCTCGTTGGTCTTCGGCAGAAGGGCGGGCAGAGCTGCCGCGGCCGGGGCGAAGAACGGTGAAAAGGTGCCGGGCAAGGTGTCTATACCCGAGGCCGAGCAGGCCTGGCTGGAGGACTTACTGGGCCGAAGGGAGGGCCCCCTCCAGGGCGAGGTTCGCGTGAAATGCCGGATGCTCGCCCACGAGAAGCTTGGCCCCATCCGGGAGGCCGGGGGGCTCTCGGAGGCCCTGGCCGAATACGAGCGGATCGAGCGCGAGGATATCCCCCGGATGCGGCTGGCCGATGAGGCCTGGAGTTCCGACAAGGTACGCGGTCAGGAGCTCGAGAGCGCCTTGTCCGTGCGGAATCTGGCCCTCCTGGGCCGCCTTCTGGGCACGGCCGCCCTTGAGCGCACCGAGAGCCGGGGCGCCCATTTCCGCCTCGACCACCCCGAACCGGACGAGGCCGCCTGGCGGGCCGTCACCCGGCTCGAGCGCGGAGAGGGCGGGCGCATCGACTTCCAGGCCGACCCGGTCTGAGACCGCTCCTGCGGAGGGGCAAGGGGGGGCTGAGGGGATATCCCGCTAATGGCCGGAAATTTTGGCGATTTATGAAGTTTACAGCATATATAACAATCGGTTATGTACGAATAATTCATCTATTGAATTATCTTGGGCTTTATAGGCAGCTGAATTTTAAGGGGAGCCACATCATGCTAAAGGTAAAATCAAAGCCGAAACCAAAGCCGAAAGCCAAGCCGAAAGCCAGACCGAAAGTAGGCGTCGTCGGACTCGGCAACATGGGGGGCGGCATCGCCCGTAATCTCGCACGGGCCGGGCTCCCCCTCGCCGTCTGGGACACCGCCCCCCGGGCCATGAAACCCTTCGCCGGTCATAGCAACGTCACCGCCCTTCACCCCGGCGAGATGGCGGGGTGTTGCGCCGCCATCATCTTCGTCGTCCCCGCCTCGCCCGAGATCGACGCCCATTTGAAGGGCAAATCCGGCGTCCTTGCCAACGCCGATGCCAGGCCCGCTAATTCCGCACGCCTCGCCCTCTACGACTTCACCACCTCCGACCCCGCCTACACCAAGCGCCTCGCCCGCCGCGCCGCCAAAAAAGGCGTCGACTACCTCGACGCCGGCATGAGCGGAGGCGCCGCCGGGGCCGCCGCCGGTACCCTCACCCTCATGATGGGCGGCGACAAAACGGCCCTCTCGCGCACCCGCCGCTACCTCAAGCCCTTCACCAACAAAATCTTTCACCTCGGCCCCTCGGGCTCGGGCCACACCCTCAAACTCATTCACAACATGGTCTGCCACTCCTGCTTCATGGCCACCGTCGAGGGCGGGAGGATGGCCGAGCGCGCCGGCCTCGACCTCGCCCAGATGATCGAAGTCTTCAACGTCGCCAACGCCCGGAGCTACGCCTCCGAGGTCCGCTTCCCCAAACACATCCTGAACAAAAAATGGGACGCCAAATCCCGCGTCTACAACCTCCACAAGGACCTCGGCATGGCCGTCGCCCTGGGTAAATCCCTCGGCACCGAAGTCAGCCACGGCGAAGCCACGCTCGGTTTTTTGAAAAAGGCGATAGCGATGGGCATGAGCGAGAAGGATTACGCGCTGCTGTATCGGGATTTTGAGAAGATCAGGAAGACGAGGAAGGGGTAGGAGCAAATTTTCCATTTTTCTGCAATGATTAAATTGTGACTTTTGCAAATTAAGAGTCCAATTGGACGTTAAGTCTTTGAGATTTATATGTTTGTTGGATGTTTGGCTTTGATTGGGTCAAATTAAATGGCAAAGAAAACCAATAGTCGCAGTCGGGCTGGGTCAAGATCCGGGGAGCACACCAAAGCCGACCCGCTTTTCCTGAATGTCCAGGAGCCGGCTCTTCAGCTCGGGCCAGACGCTGTCGCCCGGGAACCGGGGGGAGGAATCCTGGATCGTCTCGTCGATGGCGAAATGCTCCTCGATCCCTATCTTTCCTTTCATGATTTCCTCCTCCGGCGGCGGACCGCCGCCGGCTCGGCCGTTCGAATAGCGTTTATTAATTTTAGCAGGGTCGGCCCGAATTCACATTCCCGAAACATTACTGTAATTCGCCCCTAACACGGGGGAGGCAGGATAGCGGGTGAGATTAGTGAGCCAGCCTCCTTGGCTGGCTCCAAGCCCATGATTTAGAGGCAAACCGCCCGTTATCCGGAGCTTTTGGGGATAGGAGGGGAGCGGTGAGCGCCGTAAAAGAGAATAATATCGCCAGGAGGGCATTCGCCCTGAATTTCAAGAATTACCAGGGGGGGGTCTACGGCTTCGAGGAGTGGTTCGAGAAGTTGAAGGAGCTTGAGGCGGTTTTCGGGCCCGAGCCCTGGCCGGGTTCCGGCGACTACGGGCATCCTGCCTAGAAGTCATTTCATAACCCATTCCCGAGGTTTCCACCCCTGTGAGAAGG
>NYYB01000042.1 GCA_002685755.1 Nitrospinota bacterium | reverse complement strand
GGTGATGCTCGGGAGCGAAATTCAGGAGGCGCGGCCAAGCCGCATCATCATCGCCGAGGACGCCTTCGAGTTGGCGGAGCGGGCGGTTGCCGGCGCCCTCGAGCCGGCCGTCGAGATGGTCTCTTCTCTCACTGGCGATTCTTCGGCCGAGCGGATTTGCGAGACAAGCCTCGATGAGCTGAGGGGCACCAATGGCGTCTTCAGAACCGGGAGAGCTGGGAGTCGGCCCGCGGCTGGCTCGACCGCGTCAACCCGCGACTGAAGTTCGACGTGGCCGAGCGTTATGCGGCCGCATCAAGGATTACGGATGCCGAGATAGAGGCGGCCGGGTCCGTCCGGGCGGATTTTATCGAGCGCATGGAGCCGGTGCTCTCGGGCGGCGCGGCCGTCTGCCTGCCGACGACGGCGGCCCCGGCGCCCCCGGTGGGCGAGAGCCTCTCGGCGCGCGCCGCTCTTCGCTCACGGAACAGCTCGCTGACCTGCGTCGCCGGAATGCTCGGCGCGCCCCAGATTAATCTGCCCCTGGCCGAGGTGGATGGACTGCCGGTCGGTCTTTCGCTTCTGGGCGCGAGGGGGTCGGATGAAATGCTGATCGCCTTCGCGCGGGAAATCGAAGCCTCCCTGAAAAGCTGAAGCCGCGGGACCCGTAAATCCCACTTATGGAACGCCCGAAAACCTGCCGCAGTCATACAGGCCCTTCGATAAGGTCCGGCGGTATTGGTATAGTGCCGGGGTCACCACATCTTCCGGATTATCCTCATCGAGGGGGCGGTTTAGTGGGCAGTCATATGAAGCCGGTCTGGGATCCAAACAGCGTTCGCCATGTGCATCCGGCCGTCTGGCCCCAGTGGCCCTTCGATTCGCCGCCCGAGGTCAGGGAGCGCTCGGAGCCGGCCTACAACATTTTCTCGGAATACGATCTGATGATTTCCATGCGCGACGATGTGCGTCTCGCCGCGGATGTCCACCGACCCCGCGCCGCCGGGCAAAAATTTCCGGCGCTTATTTCCGTATCGCCCTACACCCGGGGGCTTCAGCTCACCGAGGTGCCAATCGGCCAGAACGAGGCGGGCATCACGGAGTTTTGGGTGGCCCGGGGATATGCGCATGTCATCGTGGACTGCCGTGGCTCGAATGACTCGGAGGGCAGCTACGACGACAAGGCGGAAAAAGAACAGGCCGACTATGTCGACCTCATCGAGTGGTGCGCGGCGCAGCCCTGGTGCAACGGGTCGGTGGGAATGATCGGTTGTTCTTATTTCGCGCTGGCCCAGCTCCTGGCGGCGGTTCACCAGCCCGAGGCCTTGAAAGCGATCTTTCCCTACGATGCATACACCGACATGTACCGGCACCGCTCGACTCATGGCAGCGTTCCTCATATGGGATTCGCCTCTACGTGGTTCTCGGCGGTGGCCGCTCTGAATCTGACCAGCGGGCGGCTCAGAGATCCGTCGGGCCTGCGGAATATGTTCGACGAGGGGCTCTCGTTTTCTCATCCTTATGACGGAGAGCATTACTGGAGGCGCTCGCCTAGCCCGCACCTCGATAAGGTCAACATCCCCGTCTACTTCGGTTGCGATTGGTCGTTCTGGTGGCTTCATCTGGCTGGCGTCTTCACGGGATGGGAGGAGGTGGGGGATGTTCCCAAGCGCATCCTGGTCGGGCCCGAGCCCGAGCCCCGCCGCCCGTTCGGGGCCTATCACGAGGAGACGCTGCGATGGTACGACCACTGGCTCAAGGGGATGGACACCGGGGTGATGGACGGCCCGCCGATCCAGCTCTACCTCCGGGGCGACGGCCATTGGCGCGGCGAGGAGGAGTGGCCCCTCAAGCGCACGGAATGGACGCGGATCTTTTTGGGCGGCCCGGCCGGGGGCGGCCCCTCCGGGGGAGGGGAGGGTACGCTTTCCTTCTCGGCGGGCGGCGGCGGGGAGCGAACCTACTCGCCCGACGTTTTCGGGGAGGATTGGCGCCTCGGAGGCTCGAAGCTCGTTTATCGCTCGGAACCGGTGGATAAACCGCTCGAAATAACGGGCCCTCTTTCGCTTCGCCTTGTGGCGCGATCGACGGCCGAGGATGTGGACTGGTTCATCGCCTTCATGGACGAGGCGCCGGACGGATCGGCCCGGATGCTGACGAGGGGGTGGCTTCGCGCCTCTCACCGCGAGGTGGACGAATTACGCTCCAAACCCGGCCGCCCGTGGCACTCGCACAAACGGTCGGTGCCGCTTACTCCGGGCGAGGAGGCGGTTTTCGAGATAGAACTGGTCCCCACCTGCAACGTATTTCAGCCGGGTCACCGCCTGAGACTCGAGATCGCAAGCAGCGGCTCCGTCATCGAGCGACCTGGTTATCACGAGGCGCTTCCCGTCAAGGCGGACAACACGATCCTCGAGGGGGCAGAGGGCTCCTACCTGTTCGCCCCGGTTATTCCGAGCGCCTAGAGGCGTTTCCGGCCCTCGCAATCGAAGCGGCGGTTTTGAATTAGACCACCCATACACTTAAGGAATAATAATATGAGCGAATCGTTCAGGCGGATACTCACCGGGCACAACGAGCGGGGCGAGTCGGTGATACTCGAGGATCGGGCGGCCCCGGACAGCTTGGAAGTCAAAGGCATCCCCGGCTTCATCTGGCATGAGCTCTGGGCGGCGGACGGTGCCCCGGCCTCGAACGCGGGCGACGCCGACGCTGCCGAAAGGCCGGTTAATCTCGAGCCCCCGGAGCGGGGAAATGTTTTCAGGATCATCGACATGCCGCTCGACGATGTGCGCTTCGGGGTCGGGGTGGACAGAGCGGGCACCGCTTCCCAATACGGGGGCGAGGGCGCCTACGCGGCGGGCGCATCGAGCCGCCATCCCGGATTTCACAAAACGCGCACCCTCGACTACGCCATCGTACTCAAGGGCGAGGTGTACGCCATGATGGACGTCGGCGAGACGAAAATGGGCCCCGGCGATGTCCTTATCCAGCGGGGGACGAACCACGCCTGGTCCAACAGGAGCGATGCGCCCTGCCGGATCGCGTTCATCCTCATCGACGCCGAGGCGTTGCCGGACTCCCCGAGGGAGCAGCCGGAATAGCGAGCGCTCCGGCAAACGGTTTTTTTGCCGGGGCGGGGTGTTTTTGAAAAACGAGCTGCCCTTAGGCGGCCCTTGGACCCAGTGCGTTTTTGAAATCGACGATGACCTGCTCGTTCGAGCGGGTTTGCCAGCGCCTTCGCGTTGCGATGGGTTCGTTGACGTTCTCGGGCTCGACTTTCGCGCTCACGAAGACCGGGCCCGGTTCGTTGAGTATCGCCTCGATATTGCTCGAAAAATCATCCAGCTCGTCGAAGGCATGGCTGGAAGGATAGCCCGCCCCTTGCGCGAGGAGGTCGTATCGAATTTTCTTCGCGTTGGGGACCGGCTGCCCGCCGGTCGTGGCGTAGCATTCATTGTCCAGTATGAAGTGGTACAGATTACTGGGGCGCTTATCCGCGATGGTCGCCAAGGCCCCCAGACCCATCAGAATGTCGCCCTCCGAGTCGAGCAGGATTATCTTTTCATCCGGGCGGGCGAGCGCGAGACCGAGCGCGAACGAGGAGCGGCCGCCCATCGCGGTTCCCCTGAAGGCCAGATCCCTTTCGGGTTTCGTGCTCATTTTGATCCAATGGTTTCCGCCCCGCCCGGGTATGACGATCGCGTCCTCGCGGTACTGGTGGAGGATTTTGAGCATGTCTTCCGTGCGCATGATTCGAAGCCTCCTGGCGCTGTGCTCCCGCGTTGGGAAGCGGGATAATATTATCGATGGAATCCGTGGTATTCGTCGCCGATGAGGACCGCCACGGGCCGCTGCGTTTTTTCCGCTTCCTCGAAAGCCCAGGAGATCCTCGGCGCGTCGTCGTTATTTTCGATCAGGAAATATTTAATGTTGAACGCGTTTAAAAAGGGCTCGATGTAGATGGCGGCGGTATCCTGGGTTTTGCCGTGGCGGGTCCAGCCTCGATACCCGATCATTATCACTATGGGAATATTCAGCGCCAACGCCCAGCCGCGCATCGAATCGCCGGATTCCATCATGCCGGTGTTCTGAATCAAAATGACGGGCTTCGCGCCTCCCACCGACAGCCCCGCCGCGGTGGAGAAGGCGTTGCCCTCCCGGCCCACCGGCACAAGGTCCAGCTTGGGTTCCTCCTTCATCAACATATACAAAAAGTTAGTTTCGCTGTCGGGGAGCCAAACGACGTGGGTGACGCCGTTTTCCTTCAAATCCTGGACCACCACTTCGGGACTGAGTAGCGCTTGTTCTTCTGTCATATTGAACCCCGCTCCTGGGTGATAGGGGAGCGATAGCTTCCCGGGTTTTCCCGGTGTTTGAATAATAATAACCTTTGGATGAGTTCATTTTAGTGAAAAAAGGAGGTTGCGTAAACGGCGGCGCAACAATATCCTGCCCTCCATCGCAGTCAGGCGGCCAGGAGGGAAGGCGGTGTGCCTCCCCGAAGGTCCATGCCGAATGAGAGAATTTTTGGTACTTTTTCGACAATACTTGCCCGGATCAAAAAGAAGGCAAATGCATGATATGCGTCAATTAATCATGCGTAAACGCCACATGCCGTTGTGGTGTTTTTTCGTTTTTTTCAGCGCCTTTTCCGCGTCTCCGATCGGCGCCGCGGCCCCCGATGACACTCCCCACAAATCGGCCATTCTCATCGAAGCCGAAACCGGTCAGGTTCTCAAGGTCCACCGGCCCGACGCCCAACATATCCCGGCTTCCATCGTGAAGATGATGTTGATGCTTCTTGTCGCCGAAGGGGTCGAGCGGGGAGCGTTTTCCTTGAATGATGAAGTGACCACATCGCCCGAGGCGAGCCGGATGGGCGGATCCCAGGTTTTCCTGAAACATGACGAGCGTTTTCCCCTGAGCGCGCTTTTTAAAGCCTTGAGCATCGCTTCGGCCAACGACGCCGCTTTCGCCATCGCCGAGCACCTTGCCGGCACCTCCGAGAGCATGGTCAGCCTGATGAACCAACGGGCGCGAGAACTCGGGATGAAAAACACGCATTACGAGAGCGTCCACGGCCTTCCGCCCGACCCGGGCAAGAGGCCGGATTACACCACTGCTTACGACACTGCCCTTCTCGGCCGGGAAATCGTCAAGCACCCTCTCATCCTGAAGCAGACCCGTATTTGGAAAGACACGTTCCGGGGCGGGAGGTTCACCCTTTACAACACGAACCGGACTCTCCTGCGAACGTTTAACGGCATGGACGGGATCAAGACGGGTTATTTCAAGGAGGCGGGCTTTAACATTTGCGCTACGGCGGTGCGGGATGGGATGCGGTTGATCGCCGTGGTGCTAGGCTCCCCTCGCAGTAAGCAACGTACCCGCGAAACCCGCAAACTTCTCTTGGAAGGTTTTCGGCTCTACAGGAAAATGAAACTCTTCGCCGTCCTGGAAAAAACTGGCCGCTCATTGCCCGTTGAGGGCGGGGAAAAGAAG
The DNA here is from genome assembly GCA_002685755.1 of Nitrospinota bacterium. Lineage (GTDB taxonomy): Bacteria > UBA8248 > UBA8248 > UBA8248 > UBA8248 > UBA8248. The sequence continues at coordinate 8,132 of NYYB01000042.1, read as the reverse complement.
ACCGTGCGCGCCACTCCGGCCAGAGGGGTAGCGGTGGTGGTCAAGCGGCTGAGGGCGCCGGGGATCACGACCCATCTTCAGGTGCCTCTACCGATCAAGGCTCCCGTCAAAAAAGGGGATAGACTGGGTGAGATCGAAGCCCGCCTGGGGAAGAAGGTCCTCGCCAAGGTCGATCTTCTCGCTGCCGAGGATGTGCCCGAAATGGGATGGTTGCAGTGGTTGATGTTCTGGAATCGCTAGCCGCGGTAGGTTTCGCTCAAAAATTCTCGGGAAAGGGAAACGCCTCTTCTTCCAGGGCAAGGATGTCCCGTTTATCGGATGATCCGAAATCGTACTCTTTAATTTCCTGGAAATTCTCGCACTCGATTAGGTGAATGTCTAAATCCGACACAGTGTCGAGGACGTGGATTTTCCCTCCGTCGTACGGATGAAAGACCTCTTCTTCGTTGTGAAAATTCATTGATAAAATCCCCTTCCTCGAAAAATCGTTTTTGTGGCACTTTTTCAGGCCGCTCATACCATACTGCTCATCAATGGAGCCAGATTCGTGCCATTTAGGGGCAAAGGCTTATATTTTTCAGATATTTGCTCTCTGATGGCTCATGTGCCAGCAAAATCAATGGATTCTCCAAAAATTTATATTTCGGGCGGCTGGGTAATTATCGGAGGGAGATTTGAATTCTCGGCGGATTTTGCCGGTTCCGATGCTGGTTTCCTGACAAAGGGGGGCAATTATCTGACGCGGAGTTTCCGGGGGAAGGGCGGCCGGTCGCGGCCCTATTCCGGCGGCAAGAGGGTTGTTCGCAGGTCCCGGACTTATTCCGCGAGCGGTCTATTTTGGATGTGAACTGTCGAGGACGGGCCAAGGGTGGCCTTTCGGATTTTCCCCGCCCGCCTGAATTGATCGGTGACATCAATCCAGTCCGAATTTTCCGCCGCGTGGCTGTCATGAGGCATTAGGCCGTTGTTTTTCTTGACGATACTTACGGCAGTCCTGGTCTTTGACCTGCCGCCGCCCTTGACGCTGTCCAAGATATCGGAAATACGGTCCGCGCCGGCTTCGTGTGTGGATGCGAGCAGGAAAAAACCGGATAACAGTGACAAAAGCAGGTAGCGTGGTCTCATCACACCCCCTCCTTGGATGGAAGCCCCCTGCGGCCTCACTACTATTATCGGCCTTTTTGCTCGCTTGCGAGAGGGCTTGGATCACAGAAAAGGTGTGAAGTAACACACATGGCTTTCAGGCGGGAGACACAACCATTAAACCGGTTAAATCCGGGAACTGGCTGCTTCTCAGAGCTTACGGCATCATTTTGTGATTTAATCGAGCGTTGTCCATAGCCTGAAACTCAAATTCACCGGGAGAAGATTTCCGGAAGGGCCATTTCGTCCTCGACATAGACCACATGAAACATATTTTCTCGACATTCCTCAAAATACTGATTGGGCTTCTCCTTGTGCTTCTGATTGGCGCGGGCCTTTTGCTTGCGTGGGGGGCCTACCGGATTTCCCAACATTCGAGGCAACCCCTTGAAAGGTGGTATTCGGGAGCCGGCTCCGCACAGAAAAGACCCATTATTCTGGTTCATGGGCTGAACCGCTCCGCCCGGATGTGGGCCGTGGCGGACGACGGTCACGGAAACGGCATCCCGGAAACGATAAGCATGGTTGATTTTCTCAAATCCCGTGGTTTTCCGAATATTTACCTGAATACATTCGCCGATACGAGAAATGCGAGCCTGGTTGAAAATGCCCGGATTTTGAAAATGTGGATCGACAAGACAAAAAAACGCTTTAACGCGGGCAAGGTCGATATTATTTCCCACAGCATGGGCGCTCTCGTTGCCCGCGCCTATCTTCAGGAGATGGATTTGAAGGACGGAAGTCGCGTCAGCTCGTTGAGTTATGAGGATGATGTGGCGAATCTGGTGATGATCGCCGCTCCCCATCTGGAAGCCCTCTCGCGGATTCGATACCCCCTGTCATGGGCTGGTACGCCCAGCGCACCCTGAGCGAGGGGGGAGGCCCCGATCTCAGACGCCTGAACTCCCTCCCTGTTTCCTGCGGGGTGAACTTTCATTCCATCATCGTTTCCGCCTCTCCGCGAAAAAGGCGGCGATGGTCCCCCTGGTGGCTTCTTCGCTCCCTTGTCTCACTCAAAGCGCCTATAGATGGAGACGGCACCGTCAGCCTTAAAAGCCAGGATTTGGAGGAGGCGTCCTCCTTTACGAAATGCAAACTCCGGCGCCATTTTCGCCACAGCGTCAATGTCAGACGCGGGATCAGGCACCGGGACGCGCCCCACAGCCCCGCTATCCAGCGAGAGATTTTCGAGATTCTCTCGGCGGAGGGCTCCGGAAGCGGGAACGAGCCGCGCCGCTGATTTCACCCCCGGCGCGTGGCCCGGCGGGATGGCATTCTGTCTTGCCCAAAGCGATGTTGAATTTGAAGTCCGCGGTCCTAGGCCCCCACCTCTTTTTTCTTTCCCAGAAATCGCGGATGGATTGCTCGAGCCGGGCCTCGAGGTCGGGATGGCCGCCCCGGCGGCGGATTTCCTTGAGGATGAGTTCGGTCGCCTCGGCCTGATTGCGCAGCGTGCCGTGGGGGTTACCCGGGGGCGCTTTGGGAGTGGAGGTCGCTTTGGGCTGAGGCGGCGAAGGGCGGCTATCGGCGGCCGCCGGGAGGAGATTTTTAACGCGGGCTTGTATCGTCTCCTCGACGAGCTCGGAGATGATAGTCGAGACGAGGACCTTTTCGCTCTTGGCGAGTCCGCGGACAAATTTGGCTGTGTGGGGCGGGAGCCGGGTGGTGAAGGTTTCTTTTTTCGGGGGTTTTGCCACGCGGATGTGCTCCCGCTCAGGTGTCGTTGACACCCGGGCGCCGTTGCCTGCCCATTGATTAGCGAATTCCGGAGGCTCTGGCAACCGCGCCGCCAGTGGCGGGGGAGGAACGGCGGGTTATTTTTTGCCGAAGTAGGCGGCGGTGCCGTCGCGGGACGAGCCGGTGACTTCTCCCGGCATGAGCGCCACTCGATCGCCCCTGATTTCGAGTTGTGTTCCGAGGGGCTCGCTGAGGTCGCGCATGAAGGCGGCTATGGCCTTGCCCCGACCGCGCCGGGGGGAGAGGAGGGTGGGTTTCTCGAAGTCCCCGCTCCAGCAGGGAATCAGGTGGGGGTCCCGGACCCCTTTTTTCGTGAGGGTGCAGCCGAAGAGAAAGGTCTGCTTCGAGGAGGCGGTGAAATGGGGAATGTGAAAGTCGAAGATCAGGTTCCCCATGCTGTAGACGATGGGGGTGTCTTTATAGAACTCCACCCCCTGAAGGACATGGGGATGTCCGCCGAGGACGAGGTCGGCGCCGGCGTCGATCGAGGCGCGGGCGAGCTCGGTCTGAAAATCCTGGGTTTTGTGGGTCATGCTCGTCCCCCAGTGGTGGTTCACGATAACGGCGTCGGCCCGGCGCTTTAGGGCGCGGATGTCGCGCTTCATTCGCCCCAGATCCTTCTCGTCGGCCCAGGTGGCCACCTTGGGGAGGGTGCCGGGATATTCGTTCACGTCCCGCCACGTCTCGTAGGCGGTGTGCGCCCGGAGAGGATTGATGCCCGGTTTTCCCGGCCCGGCCGAGAACCCCCGGGGGATGATCGAGGAAAAGGCCAAGAGCCCGATTTTGAGGCCGCCCCGCTCGATCGCGGCGGCCCGCCGGGCGGCGGCGAGGTGGGGTCCCGCCCCGGCTGAGGGGAGCCCGCTCTCCTCCAGAAGGGCGAGGGTGTCGAGCAGGGCCTCCTCGCCGTAGTCGAGCATGTGGTTGTTGGCGAGCGCGAGCGCGTCGAATCGGGCCTCGGTCAGGGCGCCGGCCATCTCGGGGGCGCCGCGAAGGAGGATTTTCTCGGGCTGGGCCCTGCCGCCGCGCGAGAGGGGCAGCTCGAGGTTGACGAGGGCGACGCCCGCTTTTTGGAAGAGGGGGGTCAGCGGCCCGAAAGCGCCTCGGGCGCGGGGGCGGTTGATAGCGACATCTCCCCCGGCGAGCAGGGCGGTCTGGCGCGCGCTTCGGGTGGCCATGTGGCGTTTACTCGGTGAGAAGGAGACCGTGGTCCGGCTCGAAGGCGAGATAGACCTTTTGGCCGGGGGCGAGCTGCTCGAAATGGTCCATCTGGACGCCCACTTCGTGGGGACCGACGCGGACCTGGCAGTCCAGAGAATTTCCCTGGTAAACGGTGTCGATGATTTCCCCTTCAAGCAGGTTGGGGCCGGGCGCGGCGGGCGCCTCGAGGAAGAGGCTCACGTCCTCGGGGCGCAGGCTCAGGATGACGCGCTGGCCCGCTGCGGCGCCCTCGGCGCCGGGCGCCTTGAGCCGGATTGGCGGGCGGCTCTCGCCGGCGGAAATTTCCAAATCGGCGAGTTCGCCCTCGCGCCCTAGGAATTTCCCCTCCAGCAGGTTCGCCGCCCCGATGAAGTTCGCCACGAAAGAATTCGCCGGACGGGCGTAGATGGTCTCGGGGTCGCCGATCTGTTGAATCACGCCCTTGTCCATGACCACGACGCGGTCGCTCATGACGAGAGCCTCGGTCTGGTCGTGCGTGACGTAGATCGAGGTGATGCCCACCTCGTGCTGAAGGCGGACGAGCTCGATGCGCATCTGCTCGCGCAGCTTGGCGTCGAGGTTGCTCAGCGGTTCGTCGAACAGGACGACCCGGGGCCCGTAGACGATGGCCCGGGCGAGGGCGACCCGCTGGCGCTGCCCGCCCGAGAGTTTTGTCGCGAAGCGGTCGGCCAGATGGGCGAGGCCGACGAGATCGAGGGCCTTGTTGGTTTTCTCCTTCGTCTCTTTGGCCCCGACGCGGCGGATTTTCAGGCCGAAGGACACGTTGTCGAACACCGTCATGTGCGGCCAGACGGCGTAGCTCTGGAACACCATGCCGAGGTTGCGGTCCTCTGGGGTCAGGTAAATGCTTTTCTCGGCGGAGGCGAGCACCTCGCCTTCGATCCGAATCTCCCCGGTGTCGGGGCGCTCGAGCCCGGCGATGCAGCGGAGGGTGGTGGTCTTTCCGCAGCCCGAGGGGCCGAGGAGGGTNACGAACTCGCCTTTTTCGATGTTCAGGTCGATTCCGGCGACGGCGACCTCCTCNCCGAAGCGCTTGACCAGGCTTTNGATCTCAACGAATGACAAGGGATTCTCCTTACGGCAGTANGGCCAGCGTGTGGTNGGCGTCGAGGCGCACGAAAACGNTCTCGCCCTGGCGCAAACGCTCGCGGGGGTGCGCCTGCACCTTCCATTCGAAATCCTGCCACCGCACCCGGCAGTCGAGGTAGTTTCCCAAAAAGACGGTCTGGATGATTTCGCCCTCCATCGAGGGGCCCTCGGGGCGCTCGCGGACGGCGTGGACGTTTTCGGGCCGCACGGAGAGGAAGGCATCGTCTCCCTGCTCGAGCCCCTCTCCCAGCAGGCAGGGGAGGAGGACGCGCTCGCCGCCCTGGTCGACTTCGATCTCGGCCCGGCCGGAATCGGTCGTCCGGGCGATTTTTCCCTCGATAAGGTTGGCGATGCCGATGAAGTTGCTCACGTAGCGGTTGGCCGGGCGCGCGTAGATGGCGTGCGGCCCGCCGGTTTGCTCGATGTGGCCCTTGCTCATGACTATGATTTCGTCGCTCATGACGAGGGCCTCGGCCTGATCGTGGGTGACGTAAACCGAGGTGATTCCGACCTCGTGCTGAATCCGCTTGAGCTCGACTCTCATCCTCTCGCGGAGCTTGAGGTCGAGGTTGCTCAGCGGCTCGTCGAAAAGCAGGAGACTCGGACGGCAGACGATGGCCCGGGCGAGGGCGGTGCGTTGCTGCTGGCCGCCCGAGAGCTGGGTGGCGTCCTTTCCGATCATATCCTCGAGCCCCACCAGACGGATGATTTCCATCACGCGGTCTTCAATCTCCGAGGTGTCGACCTTCTTGATTTCGAGCGGATAGGAGATATTTTGCTCGACGGTCATATGGGGCCAGATGGCGTAGCTCTGGAAGACCATCCCAATGTCGCGCTTTTCGGGGGCCAGAAAGATTTTCTTTTCGGTCGAGGTGAACGAGGTCCCCCCGACGGTGATCTCCCCCGCGTTGGGCTTGAGGAGGCCGGCGATGCACATCAGCGTCGTGGTCTTGCCGCAACCCGAGGGGCCGAGCAGGGTGAGGAATTTTCCCTCAGGTATGTTGAAGGATATTCCGTCCACCGCCCGGTCGTCGCCGAAATATTTGACAAGATTCCCGATCTCCAGATAACTGGCGTTATTCAGTGTGTTCATCACGTGTTCCATGTTTCCTCTGTTATGCGGTGAGGGCCTCTTTTCCGGCGACTTTCCGGAAGAGAATGATGCAGCCCAGGAGGATAATGGTTTGTACGATCGCAAGCGCCGCGGTCAAGGGGTCCCCCTCGAAGTCCGCGAGGTAGAGGACGCCCACAGATAGCGTTTCGGTCCCCACCGAATAAAGGATGATCGAGATTGAAAGTTCGCGCAGGAAAATGACGAAAAGGAGGACCCATCCGGCGAAGATCCCCGGCTTGAGGAGTGGGATGGTGATCCGCCACAGGGTGGTCAGCCATGTGGCCCCGGCCATTCGCGAGCTCTGGTCGAGTTCCTCGGAGACGGCCAGTAAGATGGAAGAGATGTTTCGCTGTCCGTAAGGAAAAAAGCGGGTGATGTAGCCGACGAGTAAAATCCCTAGCGTCGCGTAAATGGGTGTTTTGATATAGGCAATCAGGACTCCCATCGCGAGGACGATCCCCGGAAAGCCGATGGGGATGACGCAGAGAAAATCGAGCAGGGTGGAACCGAAGCCCTTGGTCCGGTGGATCATGTAGCCGATTATTATGGATAGCGCCATCGCGATCGTGGCGCCCGAAAAGGCGAGGATGAAGCTGTTGATGATGCCACGCGTTGCGATGCCGATGCTATCGGGCGACCATAAGAAAAGAACTTTTTTATAATTCCATAATGTCAGGTCGGTCGGGATGATTTTGCCTTGCCAAACCGGATGAACGCTCACGATAAGCAGACAGATGAGCGGAAGAATGACGGCTAAAGAGATGTAGAACAGGTTAAAGCTCAGGGCGGCCCATTTCCATCGGCCCAGGTCGATCGTGTTCGGGCGGAATCCCTTGCCGGTGACGGTAGTGTATTCACGCGGGGCGATGATGCGTCGCTGAATCCAGATAAAGAGACCGGTGATGACGGCGAGCGACATGCTCATGGCCGCGCCCAGGTAGTGGTTTGAATCGTCGCCGACGGCCTTGCTGTAAATCTGGGTTGTCAGAGTGTCCCACCCGTAGGGGGCGCCGAGCTTGAAGGGAACGCCGAACTCTCCGGCAGAGGTGACGAAGACGATAATCGCTCCCGAGAGAATGGCTGGGGTGACGAGGGGCAGGGTGATTCTCATGGTGGTGGTGAGGAGGCCGGCCCCCGTCGTCCGCGCGCTGTCCTCGAGGGAGGGGTCCATCCGCCGGAGGGAGCCCACCACGAAAAGATAAACCAGCGGGGTGAAGAAGATTCCCGTCACCCAGATGACGCCGTAGATGTTGTCCACGTTGAGAATGTGGCCCTCGATGCCGAAGATCGAGCGGGCGATGTTGTTCAGGAAGCCCACCTTCGGGGCGGCCAGGTTGTGCCAGGCGATGGCGCCGACGAACGGGCTGAGGAAGAACGGAATGAGATTATAGGGTTCGAGCTTCTCGCGCCAGGGACAGTTCGTCCGGGCGTTGATCCAGGCCAGCGACACGCCCAGGAACGTGGCCAATATGGTGGTCCCGGTGCTGATCAGGAGGGTGTTGCGAAAGGCCTTTCGGATGACGCGGCCATGGAAAATTTCGCGATAGTTGGCTAGCCCCCATTCGGTGTCGAACCCCATATCGTCCAACACCTCAAAGCTGCTTTCGATGAGCCAAAATAATGGTAGGAAGACAGCGATGAGCATGGTGAGACCGACCGTCGTGGTGACGATATTTTCCATTGTCAGATAGGTGTGCCATCGGCTCGGCCGTTCGATTCCAAGATCGCTGGATGATGTTTCGGTTGTCATATCAGTGCATTCGGTTGAAGGATCTTGTAAGGCAAAAATTTTGCCGACATAACTTTGCCAAGGAAAGGGGGCCCGGCTGCG
>NYYB01000163.1 GCA_002685755.1 Nitrospinota bacterium | reverse complement strand
AGACGACGGCGGGCGACATGTCCCTTTTTGCTCTTTGGAAAGCGGTCAATGGCTAATTGATACGTTTTTCCCGCCTCATCAAACCGCCTTAACCGATCAAGCGCTCTCGCCCTCTCATATAAGGCCGGTTCCACACGGGGATCGTCGGGCGCCAGGTCGATGAACTCCTTAAGAGCAGCTGAGGCTCCCATCCACTCCCGGCCCTTCATGCGAAGCAAGGCTACCCGGTAAATGGATTCAGCTCGGAGCGGCCCCTTTGGGATCGACTTATAGACCCTGGTGGCGCTTGCCTGATCACCCAATTTCTCGAATATCTCGGCCATTCGAAATCGTATGCCGACGGCTCTCTTGTCTTTGGGATGCCTGGAAAGGAACTCCCTATGCGCTAGAATGGCCTCCTTGAACCTTTTTCCACGACGAAGAGCCTCGGCAAGAAAATAGCGTGCATTCGTCGAATGATCCCCCCCGGGCTGGAGACGCAAGTAGCGCATGAGGGCATTCGCAGCCGGATCGTAGAATTCATCCTGAAAGGCGTTTAACCCGAATAACAGAATATCTTTCGGTTTTTCTCGAACTTGAGCGATAGCGGCCATGGGGCAGGTCATCAACACGGCCCATACACACAAGGCCTGCAAAATTCTTCGGTTTCCGGCATTCTCCTGAAAACCCACCGCCTACTCCTTAAGTGGTAGGTTGTCGATTAGTCGAATTTCACCCACCTTTGCGGCAATGACCATTCGCGAAGAATCGAGGGCCACTTCAAGTTGTTCCAGAGTGTCCGGATCGATCACCTCGATATAATTGATTTCAGCTTTCGCCTTCTCGAGTTCCTCGCGGACCACCTTTTTGAACTCGCTTACTTTTCTTTCACCAGCAACGAAAAGGTCTTGTGCCTTGTAAAGTCCTCGGCTGATGGAAAGCGCTCTATTGCGCTCATTTTCCCCAAGATTGGCGTTTCGGCTACTCATCGCCAGTCCGTCCTTTTCCCTCACTGTAGAACATCCAATTACATTAACCCCCAAATTGAGGTCCAGAACCATCCGGCGAATTAAGACAAGCTGTTGATAATCCTTCTCGCCCAGATAAACCCTTTCCGGCCGGCAGATGGAAATCAGTTTGGCCACCACCGTAGCCACTCCCCGGAAATGGCCGGGTCGATTTGCTCCGCAAAGACCAGCCGCCAGGGATGGAACCTCAACCCAGGTGTCAAATCCTTTTTCAAACATCGCTTCGGCGGAGGGGGCGTAAACAGCAGCGACGTTTTGGTCTTTGCAAATTTTCAGATCCGGATCGAGTGAGCGCGGGTAAAAATCAAAATCTTCGTTGGGACCAAACTGGGTGGGATTGACAAATATACTGACCACAACCGCGGCACATTCCTTTGCCGCACGCTTGATTAAGCTAATATGTCCATCGTGGAAGGCCCCCATCGTCGGCACCAAGCCCAAGGGGGAGGCCTTTGACCGAAGAGCGTCGGCCGCCATTTGCATTTCGGCCGGAGATTTAATTATTTTCATTATAGTACCCATGGTGCCGAAATCGAAATTTTCGGGTAAGGGCGCCTTACCGATGGGGAACCACCGAATCTTCAGCGCCAGCCAAGGAAGAGAGGGGGGCATCAATGGGAATGAATTCCACCCGGAGTTCCTTGGACCGAGACCCTCGAAAAAAGGCGGACTGGGGGAATATTCTCAAACTTAGATGGATGAATACAAGGATGAATACTAACAGATTTTATGAATTTCAGAGGGAAAGACAAAAAACGCCTCACTCCCAGGCATTGTCGAGCCGCCTCACCCAGGGTCCATCATCCGGAAGACCGCTCAGAAGATTGACCGCGGTTTTCCCTTGGACCGGGTGGAGCACATCGGGATCGATCTCGACCAGAGGCTCCAAAACAAACCGCCGCATGTGCATTCGGGGATGGGGAACCTTGAAATCCGGCGCCTCTATAATGCAGTCCGAAAAAAGCAGCAAATCAATATCGATCAAGCGAGGTCCCCAACGTACGGTTCTCCTCCTGCCCATCCTTTCCTCCACGCAAAGGATAACCCCCAGGAAATCACGGGGCGACAGGCTGGTGCGCCATTCGGACACGGAATTGAGAAACGGGGGCTGGGCAATCGGACCAACTGGCTCAGTCATGTAAAACGACGACGAGGCGACAAATCGAAGGCCATCGACTGTTTTCAGACGGCCCATCGCCTCCTTGATTTGGCGCTCGGGCTCAATTTGGTTGGCACCCAAAGAGACGAACGCACGTGCCTCCCCTGTCAATACCCCGCCTTCTCCATCCGACTGATGGCCTCACGAATACGCTCCTCGGAAACGGTCAGCGCCATTCGGACAAAACCCTCTCCCGAGGGGCCAAAACCGTTGCCGGGTGTCGTCACCACACCACAATTCTTGAGAAGGTGCGCTGTAAATTCAGCCGATGTGTAGCCCTCAGGACAGGAAACCCAGACATAAAATGTCGCTTTGGGGGTATCGGCCTTCAATCCGATTTTCGCGAGGCCCTCGAGCATTACATCACGTCGCCCTTGATAGGTCCGGCACATTTCCTCAACACAACCCTGATCTGCCTCTAGGGCACAGATCGCCGATTCCTGGACCGCTTGGAATACTCCCGAATCGACGTTTGTCTTTATGGCTCCCAACCCTGACAGAACGTCTGAATTACCCACAGCAAAGGCGATTCGCCAGCCCGTCATGTTGTAGGTTTTAGAGAGTGAGTGAAATTCTACACCTACCTCCTTTGCGCCCTTTGCGTTCAAAAAACTCACCGGACGGTAGCCGTCGAAAGCCATCTCGGAGTAGGCGATGTCGCTACAAACGATAATTCCGTGGCTGACGGCAAACTCCACAACCTCATTGTAAAAATCCACTTCAGCACAAGCCGAAGTGGGATTATTCGGATAATTCAGGAACATGAGTTTGGATTTTTTAGTCACCTCCGAGGGAATCGCCCCCAAATCAGGGAGAAACCCCCTTTTCTCCTCGAGAGGCATGAAATGCACTTGGCCGTCGGCGAAATAGGTTCCGATCTCATACACCGGATAAGCCGGGTCCGGCACGAGGACGTAATCACCTGGATTGATAAAAGCCAGCGGAATGTGAGCAATACCCTCCTTTGAGCCAATGAGGGAGAGCACTTCCGGCCCATGGTCGAGACTGACACCGAAGCGTTTTTCGTACCACCGGGCGCAGGCCCGCCGGAAGCTTCCCATCCCTTCGTAGGAGGGATACTGGTGATTCTGGGGGCGCCTGGCCGACGCGGAGAGTTCATCAATAATATGGCCCGGCGTGGGGAGATCGGGATCGCCGATTCCCAGGCTAATGATGTCCCAACCATCGTCCTGGGCTTCTTTCTTCATCAGATCGATTTGAGCAAAAAGATAGGGGGGAAGGCGTTTCAGGCGGTCGGCCCGCTCAATTGCAATAGAAGACATTGGACTCCTCAGTCTGAAAGAGAATGATACGAATTTAGGGATATATAACAAAGAACCCCGAAAATATCGATTTCGTTGGAAAGAAATTTCAGACTTCCCCGCCTTCGACAAGCAAAAACCTTACAAAACAAAGCGAAACACCTGAATATTGTCTAAAATAGATGACATTTCTCCGATGACTCATTGTAATTTAATGTTTTATTCGATCCTAATAAATACTACGCTTCGTCCGATAAAGAGTTATAGCGATATGTATTTGAAATTTAAGGAAAGTGCGGTTGCCGGACAACATGGGGCCAGCCATTCGCCTGGATCGTTCTCCCGCCACCTTCAGGAGATTGATCGGCTGGGTTGTTCGCGGCGAGGTCTCATGTCGAGACCGCCTAGGAAGGGGGGAAAACGGAAGGAGTAGCAAATGGTAGCGCCTAACCTCCGTATCCTTCTCGTCGAAGACCAGGGTGAGTTGCGGCGCACCTTCGTCGCCATGCTCAAGCGCATGGGCGCCGCCGCCGTTCACAATGCGCCGAGCGGCGAGGAAGCCCTTGAAACAATCTCCCAGACCCCTATCAATTTCATCATCTCCGAGTGGAGCCTCCCCGAAATGAGCGGGATGGACCTCCTCCGCGAGGTCAGAGAAAACCCCATCACATCGGGCATCCCCTTCATTATGCTCAGCAATCAGGGCGAACTCAGTGAAGACGAGATCGCCGAGTCGTCGGACTACGACGTAGACGGCCATCTCCTCAAACCTCTGAATCACAAACGTTTCGAATCCCAGGTCAAGGAAAGTCTAGAAAAGCGGGCGGATTTCATGGAGACCTCCGTCCGCCTGGCCCGGGCGGCCGCGTTCGTCGATATCGGCGCCGCCAAGGAAGCCGAGATCACCTCGGCCCAGGAAGAAAAACCCGAATCCTCGCGAGTTTGGGTCGAATCGGGCCAACTCTTCGAGGCCCTCGGCGACGATACGAAGGCCAAGAAAAGCTATGTCCAGGCAGCCGAGGTGGACGAGGATTGCGCCAAGGCCTACGAGGGAATGTCCAATATCCTCACCAAGGAGGGGAAATCCGACGAAGCCTTCAAACTCCTCCAAAAAGCGGTGAAAATCAGCCCCCGGAACCGCGATCGGCAGATGGAAATGACCAAACATCTCCTCGATTCCGGAGACGAGGAGGCCGCCCGTGTCGCCCTCCACAAGGCGATCGAATACGAAACGGACCCCGCCGCCCGGAGCGCCGCGGCCGCCGAATTTTTCATGGAAACCGGGCGCGACGACCTCGCCGAGGTCGAGTACGCCTTCGCCCTCGAAGCCGACCCCGAAAACGTCCACTACTTCAACAGGCTGGGCCTCGCCTTCCGCCGCCAGAAAAAATTCAGGGAAGCCATCGAAAACTACCGGAAAGCCAACGCCATCGCCCCCGACGACGCCGTCGTCTTCTACAACATGGCCATCGCCCTCGCCAAAAGCGGGGACTTCAACCAGGCCATCGGTTCCCTCCGCCGGGCGCTGGTTCTCCAACCCCAGTTCCCCCAGGCCGAACACGCACTCAAAAACCTTCAGGTAAAAGCCGGACAGGTCCCGGCCTAGACCGCCCCGACCAAGGAGGCGGTCTCCGCCCCGACTAAGGAGGGGCCCTCTGCCCCGGCCAAGGTGAGGCTGCCCCGATAGGTAGGCGGCCCCGACTGGAGGTCGCCTCGCCTCCCTCCGCCCCTAGGCCCCCCCCGACTAATGAGGGGGCCTCCGCGCCAGGCTGGGGGTTAATGAAGGGCCTGGGTTAAGACCGCAAGAAACCACCAGCCTAGCCCTGTTACAGGCTCCCCTATTCCAAGCCCATACCTGCACTATTTACCCTGGAAGTAAACGGAAAACTCTGAAAATCGCCGGAAAAAAGAAAACCCCCGCATTAAAGAGAACGACAAAGCCTAGAAACGTGACCAAACCCCCGGCCCCGGCCGTGGTCCCTTGGCCCTCCGGTAAAACACTCTCCTGCAGCGCCCACTCCAGTTGGGAGGTAGCGACCACTCCCGTCGGGAAGGCGCTACCCTCCGGGGGTATAATCCTTTCCGCCCCTTATGGTACTATTCAGCCCGTTTGCGGTTCCGGGCCGTCTCCCTTGAGCGGCCTCCGGAAATTGCTTCGCCCGCATCAACCTAAGCACCATGTTTGGAGGGAATCGCTCCGATGACCCACGTCATCGCGGAACCATGCGTCGGAACCAAAGATACGGCCTGCGTCGAAGTCTGCCCCGTTGATTGTATCCATCAGGCCGAGGACGAATCGAGCGAAATGCTCTACATCGAGCCCTTCGAATGCATCGACTGCGCCGCCTGCGTTCCCGCCTGCCCGGTGGACGCTATCTTCGCCGAGGCCGATTTGCCGTCCAAATGGTCGAAATACACCCAGATGAACGCCGATTTTTTTACCTCGGGCGCAGGAGCGGCGGCGGCCCCGGCGGCGGGCGGAGAAGCTGCGGCGGCCCCGGCCAAGAAAAGAGAACCGGAGCCGGAGCCTCTCGTTCCCCTCGAACTCAAGCCGGAGGAAATTTACCAATCCCTTTCGGATCTGCGCGGCGACCTCGCCGAACAGCGCCGGATGAGCGATGCCGATCTCAGAGCCCGAAAATCCCCGGCGGTTGTCGGCCTCGCCGCCGCCGCCGTCATACTTTTCGCGTTCGCGATATGGAACAACTTCTCGAAGGCGACGAACTTCTCGCTCTACGCCCGGCTCGGCGCTCTCGCTATCGGCGGGAAAAAACCGAACCTCGCCGGCGACGAATACACGATTAGCCGCAGACTCGGAGGTAGGGTGTACCGGGTGAAAGTGTCCGACTCGATATTCGGCGCCAGAACGCTGACCCTCCTGGTTCCCGCCAAACCCTTCGGAGACGATATCTACCACCGGGACGAAAAATTCTTCGCCGCGAACCAAAACGAGGACAGCCGGTTTTTTTATGTGTTCGTTGATCGGAAAAGTAACGGAACCCTCGATTCGGCCCTCAAGGTCCGGGAATTCTGGTCAAAGGAAAACCGCTTCCTCGGCCGGTATCAAAAACCGTTGCCGCCGAACGGAGAGCTTCAAAAAATTTACCGGGATGCGGCCCGAAAGCTGGGCGGCAAGCTGGGACTCGTTAAATCGGGGACCTGCCCCGGCCGCGAGCTCATAAAAAATCAACCTTGTCGGCCTCATCGCTTTCGGGGAACGGACCTTCCTTGATCTCGATGGCCTTGGTCCCCGGCTCGAGAAATTCTAACGAGTGCCCCTCGAACATCAGGATCAAATCGCCCGGGTCCAGTTCCACGTCCTTCACGTGCTCACCCTCTTTGGTGTAGACGTTGATCCGCATCTTCCCCGAACGGCAGAGCATGATCTGGTGCCGCGTGGCGTTGGCCGGCCGCTCGGTGACGAGATGATAATGGGGCTTGACCACGGCCCTCGGATTGCGGTTGAGCATGATGATCTGAAGGGGGTTTTCGTCCGCGGTCATATGGGCCTTGGTCTGGCGCTCGGCCTCCGGGTCGATATTCCCGTAGGCTTCGGCCAGGTGGGCTTTCTCTTCATCGGTGTCCAGATAGGGGGGAAACGCACCGTAATCGTCGAAATCGTGGCGGATGACCTGGGCCACCGTCCGCCCGTCGGGGCCTTTTACGTATTCCACGCCCTTGGTTTGAATTTCCTGCGACATACTTCTCCCCTTGTTGAAAATCTACCCTATTACCGAACAATTTTCCGGCCGATTAAAAAAACCATCTCCACCGGACAGCCAATTCTATGGAAATCCTCCGGTGAAGTCACGCTTTGACGCCCGAACTCATATCATCGGGAGCGCCGGATCGCTTCGGCGGTAGCGGCGAGCCGCCGCCTCAGGGCTCGCATTCGCATAGCAATAAACGCAGCCATGAGGGCATATATCGTAGCCCCCGATATCCCTTGATGCGGCGCATCCGCACTCCTCCCGGGAGGGCCGGAGGGAGAGTTTGCCCGCCGACGGGGCAAGCTGCCCGATGAGTTCCGGATCGACGCACCGCGCCTTCCCGCCCACCGCCCCGGTCAAATCGTCCTCGCAACAGGCGAGCAGGCGAATTCCGTATCGCCCCCCGATTCCGGCCAACTCCGAGACCAGCGCCCGGCGATCAGCGAAGCCCGCCTCCAGGGGTTGAAACCGGTGCGGGAGCGGCGCCATGTTCCGCCTGACCTTTCCGTAGAGGTCCATGAAGCTGAATATGCACACCTCGGCCGCCCCCTCCAGGCAACGGGCTATTTTTTCGAAATTATATTTGTGAAAATCAAAATCCGTCTCCCGCGTCAGGACAATCGGATCGTAGCGCCAGCGGACGCGCTCGGGCCCAATCCGCCCGGAGAGGCCGCGGAAGGTGTCGGCAACCCGATCCAGGGAGGGATTTGAGCGTTCCAGCTCAGGCGGGTAGGCGTTGATGGTGTAGAGAAAGTAAAAGGGAGTTCCCCGTACCTCGAGACGTCCAAAATCCGCCATCAAGGGAGCCGGGTTCCGCGTCCAGAAAACAAAGGCGCGGACATCCTCCGGCGCCAGCGACAAACGGTGAATTTTTCCGTTGAAGGGGTTCCGGTACTCGGCGAAATCCTCTTCGAGTCTTTTGAAAAACCAGCGTGCATGGAAGGCGGGGATATCGGTGCGCCGTGAGGCGGAAATGACAATGGGCTCCATGATGAGGCGGCCTCCGCCCGCCGGTGACCGAGGGTGAGCCTTCCTAGAGTCCGGGCCTAGAGCCCGGGCCTAGAGCCCGAGGACGTCGCGCATGTCATAGACGCCGGGCTTTTTCCCGGCCAACCAGCGNGTAGCGCGAACGGCGCCCGAAGCGAAATTATCGCGCGTCGCCGCCCTGTGGGTGATCTCGATTCGCTCGCCCTGCCCGAAGAAATAANCCGTATGCTCGCCCGCAACATCTCCCCCGCGAAGGGTTTGCATCCCGATGGCTCTCGGGGGGCGCTTGCCGGTCTCCCCTTCCCTGTGGAACACCGCGTCGCCGGGATAATCGCGGCCCAGCGTGCGCGCGAGGATCTCGCCCATCCGGACGGCGGTGCCGGACGGGGCGTCGATCTTCTGGTTGTGATGGGCCTCCAGGACTTCAACGTCGTAGCCCTCGCCCAGAAGGCGGGCCGCCTCCTCGATCAGGCGGAAAGCCACGTTGACCCCCACGCTCATATTGGGAGCGTGTACGCAGGGGATCGTCCTCGCGACATCGTCCAGTTCGCCGCTCTGGGCCTCCGAGAAGCCGGTGGTCCCGATGACGATGCCCATCCCCTTCTCCGCCGCGAGGCGTGCGTGCGAGAGGCTGGCCTCGGGAATCGCAAAAGAGATGACGACATCTCCCTCGAGGGAGCCGCCGTCAGAGGTAAGAGACACCCCCAGGGGCCCCACCCCGGTGCCTTGGCCGGCGTCCTCCCCGAGACCCGGAAAATCGGACCGCTCCAGCGCGCCCGAGAGGGTCATATCCTCCGCGGCCGCGATCTGGGCGATAATCCGGCCGCCCATCCGGCCGCCGGCTCCCGCCACCGCCACTCGTATCGCCAAGGCTTTATCCCCCACTGAAGCGAATGAGGTATTTCAGATTCAGCTACCAATATACACTTATCCGGCAGGTGACAAGCCCCGCCGGGAAGTCCCCGCCACCGGTAATCGGTATGATAGGATGGCCAGGCAAGCCTTCCCGCCGCCGGCACTCGCACAGGAGGTGGGGGGGATATCCCGACAATTCAGCCGCCTGCCCCGGCAGGCCAGAGCGGCCAGCAGGCCCGGCCGGGTAGAGATTTCATCCGCATAAGACTGCCTATTGCTTTTATTATCAATACGATAATACATTACCCTCAACTTCTTTCGAGAGTGTTCGCTCAGGGGAACCTAGCCGCGTCAAAATATGCAGGAAGGTGTTTTTCCGGGCGCCCGGCTTGAACCGAACCGCCCTTCCGGCGGACAGTGGAGGAAGGAACACTGGAAGCGACGTCCGCACTGGAGATAGGCATATTGGAGCCGGCTCCGACGCCCCATGAGGAATCCGCCTGGATCACCCGCTGCAAGGCGGGAGACCCGGACGCTTTCGAGCCCCTGGTCCGCAAATTCGCGGCGCGGGTCCTGCGGCTGGCCGGGGGGATTTTGGGGGAAAGGCGCGGCGAGGCCGAGGACGCCGTCCAGGAGATATTTCTCAAGGCCTACCTCGCCCTCCCGAAATTCCGGGGCGACGCCCAGTTCTCGACCTGGCTCTACCGGATTGCCGTGAATCATTGCCGGGACATCCTCCGGCGCTCTCCGCCCTCCCCGCTGCCGCTGGACGAAAACCTCCTGGCCGCCGAAGAGTCTCGGGCAGGGGCGGCCCCGGCCGGGGAGGATGAGCCCGCGGACGGCGAAGAAGACGAAGCCGCCGAAACCCTGCGCCACCTCCTGGGCAAGCTCAAGGAGCGGCACAGAACCATACTGGTGATGAGGGAGCTCGAGGAAATGAGCTACGATGAAATCGGGCGGGCCCTGAATATTCCGCCCGGCACAGTCCGCTCGCGGCTGAACCGCGCCCGGGCGAGCCTGCTTCGCGCGTCCAAGAAATATAGGAGAACGGGACCATGAACCGGTGGAATGAGTGGCGGCGGCGCATGAAACGGGCCGCCGGCTGGGAGGAGCGCGAGACCGGCGACCCGGAGATCGAGTCCCTCCGGAAAATGTTTCGCCCCGCGGCCGGGGACCGTCCCACGGTTGGGGACCGTCCCACGGTTGGGGAGCCGGACCACATCATCGGCGAGCGGGTGTGGAAATCGCTCCGCCCCCACCTTCCGGCCCTGGGCAAGACCTCGCTCACTCAAGCCCCGCTCTGGCCGGCGCTGGCCGCCGCCGGCCCGCGCTTCGCCCTGGGCTCGGCCTGCGCGTTGCTCATCATGGCGGGCGTCTTCCTCACCCAGGCCAGGCTGGCCCCGCCTCTCGTGGCGTCCCGGCCGGGCCCGGCCATCATCCTGGCCGAGGCCAC
The DNA here is from genome assembly GCA_002685755.1 of Nitrospinota bacterium. Taxonomy (GTDB): domain Bacteria; phylum UBA8248; class UBA8248; order UBA8248; family UBA8248; genus UBA8248. The sequence goes on along the minus strand of NYYB01000163.1, from coordinate 1,646 downwards.
CCTGACCGAGGCGCCCCCTCCCACCCCCGAGGAGTATCCGGCCCAGGCGCTTCAGACGAGCGACGGAGACGAGCTTCTCCGCTTCATCGCATATAGTTCCCCGTCCCGCTGATCGCGGGCGGGAGGAGGCAGTCAGATGTCGGTTTGGGAGAATTTGGGAGGTATTCAGGGGAAGGTCGCCGCCGTGCTCATCGCCGTATTCGCTGCGGGCGCCGGGACGGGCTACTTCGCCGGAAGGTGGCAGGCCCTCGAGGAGAGTATCGAGCGCGCCTCGATCCGCCGGACCGAATACCGCAAGAAGGGCCGGAAGGGCCGCCGTGGATCAAAGCGCCGCTTCATCAACCGCCTCGAGTCGGACCTCGGCCTTCAGGCCGACCAGATGAAGCAGATCCGGACCGCCCTGCGCCAGCAGCACGAAAAAATGATGGAGCTCCGCATCGGCATGCGTCCCCAGATCACGGACATTTTAATACAGGCCCGCCGCGAGATCAGGGTCCTCCTCGATTCCGATCAACAGCGCGGATTCGATCGAATCATCCGCGAGTTTGACGAGTACAGCCAGCGCAGACGAAAGCGCTGGCGCAAAATGAGAGAAATGAGAGAAAGGCACATGGGGTCCGGCCGCCCGTAAGGGCGGCCCTCCCCTGAGCCGGGCCTATCCGCCACTAATCCCCGACCACCCAAGACGAATGGGCCATATCCGAAGTACCCGGAGAGCGAACTGAACCTATAAAGGGAGGCGTCCGCCTTGATTCGCTCGTACCGAGGAATTGTCGGGCGGATTTGGGTGGATCGGACTCGGGACATTTTCAGGAAGAAAATTAGATGGCTTATGAGAAAAAACTTGTTCACAGGATAGAAGAATATGCGGTCTCAGTTCGATTGTTGTTCTCATTGAAAATTGGAGAAAGGCGAAAATCAATCAAAAATTATGCTTCTAAGGCCCGGAAATAAAAGTCATCTACTTCCGGCTCTTTTTTTGGACACGAAAAATATTGGTTGGTTTTCGAACATCAATCCGCGCTAACATTCCGATTATCAAATAATAGTTCTCGAATATATGGATTCAGCTAGTTCCCACGGGCCCCATGGGCCGAGGAGCGGATTTTTGACACAAGCCGTTGTGCGCAATAAGAATTCGGCGGCAAGTGCACATATTAACGGGAGAGAGCAACGATGGTAATCGAGCTGGCTACCGCAGCCACTGCTATTGGCTTGGTCAAATCGCTAATAGGACTGGACGACATGATCGGTGGCACCTGGATGCAGTTCAAAAAGACCGGAACGGTTCAAGATGCCCCCCAGGAACACCGGATGCAAATTACCGGTGATGCCGAGAACGCTACCTTCGTGGCTCTTGAACATGGAGAAGAGACACAGCACGACACGCGAGAGCAATTCGCGAACCTCTTGACAAAAGAGGACTTTGAATATTTGGAAGCACTTGAAACAAAGATGAAACAGCTTGCGAAACAGTGGATGAGCATTACAAAAAACATTGAACTCCAAATGGATCCGGGGAACAAATACATCCTTGAACAAAAGCTTGACCAACTAATGGGCACCTCTAAAAACCTCCCCTATTTCATCTCTGATGTGATCCAATAGAATCCTCCCGCCCCGGAGGATAGATGATGACCTCACAG
>NYYB01000041.1 GCA_002685755.1 Nitrospinota bacterium | reverse complement strand
CAAAAACACCTCCCGGGGAATCTCCACCTTCGACGACTCTGCGTTCGGGAAGACGGACGACCCCATGCGGATGTACCTGCGCGAAATGGGGCAGATACCGCTTCTGAGCCGTAAGGGCGAGATCGCTATTGCCAAACGGATCGAAGAGGGCCAACTCGAGGTGAGCTTTGCCACGGTCAGCACCCCCATCGCGATCGACGCCGTTCTTGGAATGGCGGAAAAGCTCCGGAAGGACGAGATCTCCGTGACGGAAGTGGTGGTCGTCAACACCTACACAGGCCGCGAGGACTCCGACGACGAAGAAAAGGAGAAGCCCACCTACGAGGAGGACAAGGCACGGGTCCTGGCTCTGGTCTCCAAGGTCAAGACCCAACTCCGGCTACTCGAGAAAAAGCGCACGGAAAATGCCAAGCCCGCCGCGATTGAAAAGGTTCAGGAGAAAATCGTCGCTCTGATTAGGCAGATGAACCTCAAGGCGGAGCAGGTGGACCAGATTGCTAATCGGATCCAGTCCATTGTCCAGTCGATTATCAAGAACGGAGAAGAAATCCAGGGCTATCTCGAGCAGGTGGGAATGGATGAGGCTGGGCTCAAGGCCGCCTTGAAGAATGTCGTCAAAGGGGCTTCGAGCGCGACGCCAGTTGGCGAGAAAAGGATTCCGGTAAGCATCCTGGCCGAATACGACAGGCGAATTAAAAATGTCCGCCGGCGAATCAGGCAGACGGAAAAAGAGGCCGGCGCCTCCCACGAGGATCTGGAAAAGGCCCTCAAGATGATTCGCCGGGGACGCCGCAAGGATCGGCGGGCGAGGAAAGAGCTGGCCGAAGCGAACCTTCGGCTCGTGGTCAGCATCGCGAAAAAGTACACCAACCGGGGACTCGCCTTCCTCGATCTGATCCAGGAGGGGAACATTGGGCTGATGAAGGCCGTGGATAAATTCGAATACAAGCGCGGCTACAAATTCAGCACCTATGCCACTTGGTGGATTCGGCAAGCGATTACGCGGGCCATCGCGGATCAGGCGCGGACCATCCGGATTCCGGTCCATATGATCGAAACCATCAACAAGTTGATCCGCCCCTCCCGCCAGCTTGTCCAAGAACTCGGGAGGGAGCCGTTCCCCGAGGAAATCGCCAAGAAAATGGAATTGCCAGTCGATAAGGTGCGCAAGGTGCTCAAGATCGCCAAGGAGCCGATCAGCCTCGAAACTCCCATCGGCGAGGAGGAAGACAGCCATCTCGGCGATTTCATCGAGGACAAGAAGGCCGAGGTTCCTCAGGAGTCCATCATCAAGAACAACCTCAAGGAACAGACTCAGCGGATTCTTCAGACCCTCAGCCCCCGCGAGGAGAAAGTGCTCCGCAAGCGGTTTGGGATCGGCGCGGAGAACGAGCACACCCTCGAGGAGGTCGGCCATGATTTCGACGTGACCCGCGAACGCATTCGCCAGATCGAAGCCAAGGCGCTCCGCAAGCTTCGCCACCCGAGCCGGAGCAAAAAGCTGCGGAGCTTCATGGAGGAGTAGGGCGAAGGCCGAGCACTTGGCCGGGGGCGGGCGGCCGGGGAGCCTGGATACGCCGGCATTTGACATTGAAGCCGGGGAAGGAGATATAAACGGGGTTCTTGGTCGCCGGATTTGGGCTGAACGTGGGCGGGAAGGTCGCTCCGCCTTGCCCTGTGGCTAGCGTATTCTGGGGCCCATAGCTCAGCGGTCAGAGCCGCCGGCTCATAACCGGCTGGTCCCAGGTTCGAATCCTGGTGGGCCCACCATTCAGTTGAGCGATACGCGGAACCCAAAGAAGGGGTTTGCGGTGCTGGCCGAGTTGCAGGCTTTGGTTCGCCTTCAATCGATTGACAATCAGATCTCACGTCTCAAGAATGAACTCTCGAAAATACCCGCCCAAATCGAGGCGGAGAAAAAATACCTCAAGGAATACGAGGAAGATCTCGAAACGGCCCAGGCCGCGGTCGAGGCCATGCAAAAGCGCCAGCGCGACACCGAGGGCGAAATCCAGATGGCCGATGAGAAGCTGCGCGAGTCGCGCGGGAAACAGCCCCTCGTCAAGACCAACGAGGAGTACCGGGCGCTGACACAAGAAATCGAATCCTTTCAAGGAAAGATTGCAGAGTTCGAGGATCAGGTTCTCGAGTGCATGGAGTCGGTGGAGCCTCTTCGGGAGAAAGTGGCCGAAACGAAAAAGGGGCTGGAATCCGCCAATAACACCGCCGGGATGGTTATTAAAAAACATGAAGACCATCAGGCCGGGATTGAGCACGAACTCGAGAAACACCAGCGAGAGCGCCAGCGCACTTGGGACGAGATATCCTCTGACTGGCAGGCTCGCTATAAGATGGTTCACAAGAACATGGGTGGTTTGGCCGTCGCTGCGATCATCGACCGGACCTGCCAGGGCTGCCGCATGGACGAGACGATACAGCGGTTTTTCGAAATCCGCGACTCCAAGGACGAAATTTCCTCGTGCTCGAATTGCGGCCGGATCATCTACTACAAAGAGGCCGAGGCGGTGGGCACGGTAGTTCCGACCGATGAAACTGCTTGAACTCTCAAGCTGAACATCTCCTGATACATACCGACGGCGCCGCGAGGGGCAACCCCGGACCCGCCGGTGCGGCGGCGGTGCTGTACGACGGATCGGGTGCTTGCGTGGCCGAGGTGTTTCAATATCTTGGCGAGGCGACGAACAATGTCGCCGAATACCGGGGCCTGCTCCTCGGCTTGAAGAGGGCCAAGGAGATCGGGGCAGGGACCGTGGAGATCGTGACCGACTCTGAGCTCCTGGCGAAGCAGTGGAACGGCGAATACCGGGTGAAGAACAAGACCCTCAGGCCCCTCTTCGATGAGGCCAAGGAGATCGCCGGCGCTTTCGAGAGCGTCGAGGTCCGCCATGTGCGGCGGGGCGGGAACGCCGCCGCCGATGAAGCGGCGAACCGGGCCATTGACGAGCGGGCGGGCGTTTAGCCCTGATTTGGAGTACATTTTATAATGAACCGGAGCGGGCTGCGCGGCCGCGCGCGGACTTGCGCCGCGGGAGGAAAGTCCGGGCTCCGCAGGGCAGGGTGGTGGATAACGTCCACCGGGGGCGACCCCAGGGAAAGTGCCACAGAAAACAGACCGCCCCGGATCTCGGTTCGGAGCAAGGGTGAAAAGGTGCGGTAAGAGCGCACCAGCGGTCCGGGTGACCGGACCGGCTTGGTAAACCCCACCCGGAGCAAGGCCAAGTAAGGAGACGCTCGAGGGCGGCCCGCCCGATGTCTCCGGGTCGGCTGCATGAGGCGGAGGGCAACCTTCGTCCCAGATGGATGGTCGCGGACCCGCCCCCGGGCGGGTAACAGAACCCGGCTTACAGGCTCGCTCCGGTTCACTCCGAAATGTAGGCTCTCCGGCGGGACCCTCTTTGGGCGGAATGCGGTATGATTCCTCCTCTGTTGGGCTCCTTTCCTGAACCGGATTTTATATGCAGCAGGAGAGTTTTAGATGAGCGGCGATACGTTCCTGGTCGATATTCAAGATGGAATCGCGACGGTTACGATTAACCGGCCTTCGCAGCGAAACGCCTTGACGCGGGCGATGTGGGCGCGCCTGCCCGAAATCCTCGAGGAATTCCGGGACGGCGGCGAGGTCCGCGTCGTTATCCTCCGAGGGGCGGGAGAAGAGGCATTCGCCTCGGGCCAGGATATTCGCGAGTTCCGCGAGATGGAGACCCCCGAGGAGTGGAAGCACCACAGCGGCATAGTCGAGGACGCATGGCGGCGAATCTACCGGGTCGAGTTGCCTGTCATCGCTCTCGTCCATGGCTTCGCGATGGGTGGCGCCTTCGGACTCCTGGCGATGTGTGATCTCCGCTACGCGGCCGAGGACGGCGTGTTCGCCATTCCCGCGGCCCGGCTCGGTGTGGTATATCCCGAGATACTCACGCGGCGGATAATCCGCCTGATCGGCCCCGCGAACACCAAAGAAATATTGATGACGGCTCGGCGCTACTCCGCGCACGAGGCCTGCGAGATGGGATTCGTGAACCGGGTCCTTCTCAAGAATGAGCTGGACACCTACGTAAGCGATGTGCCCCGGAAGATTGTGGTCAACGCGCCGATCTCGGTCAAGAACTCCAAGGAGATGATCAATCTTATCGAGTCGGGCTCGCTGGGTGTCGAGGGCGTCACGCGGGCCGACATGCTCCGGCATGAGGGATTCAACAGCAAGGATTTCCAGGAGGGCGTTCACGCCTTCATNGAAAAGCGCCAGCCCGAGTTCAAGGGCGTATAACCGGGCCTATTGCCCNGATCGAGGCNTGACGGATGGAATTGGCGAATTCAACCCCTGAAGACCAGGGCNCGCTCGATGCGGATAAAGTTGCCTCCGAGGCGGAAGCCGCCGCCGATGTTCTCGCCCCCCACTTGCGTCCGACGCCGGCTCGCCTGAGCGATCATTTTTCCGAGCAACTCGGCGTCGAGATCTACCTCAAGCCCGAGAATTTCCAGCGCACGGGCTCGTTCAAGGTTCGCGGGGCGGGTTATGCTCTCAGCAAGCTCAACACCCAGCAGCGCCGGTGGGGCGTCGTCGCGGCCTCGGCCGGGAATCATGCCCAGGGCGTCGCCTCAGCCGCCCGGCGGATGGACATCAAGGCGCTGATCGTCATGCCCGAGTCCACGCCCAACACCAAACTCGACGCGGTGCGGGCGCTGGGCGCCGAGGTCGAACTCCACGGCCCCACCTTCGACGATTCCTACGAGCGGGCGAAGGAAATCGAGTCCGACCGGGGGCTGGCAATGATCCCCCCCTTCGATCACCCCGATGTCATCGCGGGCCAGGGCACCGTCGGCCTGGAGATCCTGGACGAGGTTCCCGAGGCCGGGACCATCATCGTCTCCGTCGGGGGCGGCGGGCTGATCGCCGGTCTCGCGGCGGTGGTGAAAAAGCGGCGCCCCGATGTCCGCGTTATCGGGGTAGTGGCCTCGGGCGCGGCCTCGTTGGCCCGGTCCCTCAAGGCAGGGAAAATCGTCAACACACAGGACATCAAGACCATCGCGGACGGTATCGCCGTCAAGCAGGTGGGAGAGTTGTGTTTTCCGCTGATCAAGGAACTCGTGGATCAGGTCGTCACCGTCGACGACGATCACATGGCGCGGTCGATTTTGAGCCTCCTCGAACGCGAGCGGATGCTGGCCGAGGCGGCGGGCGCGGCCCCGCTGGCCGCCCTGCTCGATCGGCGCGTCCGTGTGAACGGGAAGGTCGTCGCTCTCGTCAGCGGCGGAAACCTGGACGTGAACCTGCTTTCGAGAATCATCGGAAAGGGCCTCGCGCTTCAGAACCGCTATGCGCGGATTCAGGTCGTACTGCACGATGTGCCGGGCTCGCTGATGAACCTATCGAAAATTGTGGCGGACGAAAGAGTGAATATCATTCATATCGAGCACGATAGAATGTCGACGGCGGTGCCCATCAATCATACGGTCTCCACGCTCTACCTGGAACTCCGCGGCCGCGAGCATCTCGAATCTCTGATTCAAAAGCTTCTCGCCGAAGGGTACGAAGTGTGGCGGGAGGACAACTAGGGAATGAGTGGGACCAAAAGAGCGGTCATCAGTGTCAGCGATAAGCGGGGGGCCGCAGAGCTGGGCAAGTCTCTCAGCGAGGCGGGATGGGAGATTCTCTCAACCGGCGGAACGGCCAAGGCCCTCCGCGCCGAGGGGATACCGATCACGGACGTATCGGCCTACACCAGCCAGCCCGAAATTCTGGGCGGACGGGTGAAAACCCTCCATCCCAAGGTTTTGGGCGGTATCCTCGCCCGTCTTCCCGATCAGGCCGATGAGATGAAAGCCAACGGCATCGAGGCGATCGATCTCGTCGCCGTGAATTTTTATCCCTTCCGTGAGACCGTCGCTCGCCCCGGCGTCACGCAGGCCGAGGCGGTCGAGCAAATCGACATCGGAGGGCCGACGATGGTCCGGTCGTCGGCGAAAAACCATGGGCGCGTCACCGTCCTCGTCGATCCGGATGACTACCCGGCCGTAATCGCGCAAATTTCAAAGGGACAGGAAGTTGCCGTCGACCTCAGGCGGCGCCTCGCGCAAAAGGCTTTTGGGTACGTTTCGCGCTACGACGCGGCGATCAATGCCTACCTCGCCGACCTCGATCAAGATGCCGGCGGCGATTCCTTTCCGGAAAGCTTGCCGCTTGAGTTCGAGCGCATTCAGGTCCTCCGCTACGGCGAAAACCCGCATCAGCAGGCGGCCTTCTATCGTGCCGACGCGGCGGGTGGCCTCTCCATCGCGGACGCCGAGGTGCTGGGCGGAAAAGAGCTTTCCTACAATAACATTCTCGATCTGGCCGGCGCCGCCGAACTGATCGCCGACCTCGGCGGTACCGCCTGCGCCATCCTCAAGCACACGAACCCTTGCGGCGTTGGAATCGCGGACACCCCCGCCGACGCCTATAAGCGCGGGCAGGCCTGCGATCCAGTCTCCGCCTTCGGTAGCATTATTGGCTACAACTGCCGGGTGGATGCGCCGGCGGCCGAAGCCATGCGCGAGTTGTTTGTCGAGGCGGTCATCGCGCCCGAGTTCGACGAGGGCGCGCTCGCGATATTCCGTAAGAAAAAAAACCTGCGCATCCTCAGGCTGCCCGGTCTTGCCTCCCAGAAGAGAGCGGGCCTCGACTTTCGCGCCGTCCCCGGCGGTGTTCTCGTCCAGGAGCCCGACCACATGTCGGCCGAGGAATTCGACTGGAAGGTGGTCACCCCGCGCGGACCGACGGCGGATGAAGAAAAGGCCCTTCACATCGCCTGGACCGTTTCGCGCCACGTAAAGAGCAACGCAATCGTCCTTGCGGATCAGGGCGGAACCGTCGGAATCGGCGCGGGCCAGATGAGCCGCGTGGACTCCTCACGGATCGCGGCGGACCACGCCGTGCTTCCGCTCGAGGGTTGCGCCCTTGGATCGGACGCCTTCTTCCCGTTCCGGGACGGGGTGGACGAGGCCGCCAAGCGCGGCGTCAAGGCCATCGCTCAGCCGGGAGGCTCGAAGCGCGACGATGAAGTTATCGAAGCCGCCGCCGAACACGGCATCGCCATGGTTTTCACCGGCAGACGGCATTTCCGCCACTGAGATGCGGCCCTCCGAGCTATCGACGATATTCTTCGATCAGGAAGAGGCCTCTTCGGCGGAGAGTTACCGGCGAATCGAAATTTTCCTGAACGCGCTGGCGGCGCTTCCCAAAAAAAGCTGGCGGCCCCGGGTCAATGCGCGCTGCATCCGCGTCGAGGGACCCGGCCTGAGCCGGATGCAACGGCTTATCGAGTGGCTCGATATCTCCTTTCAAGATCGCTCCATCGTTCATGTGGCGGGAACGAGCGGGAAGGGCTCGACCGCTCTCATGATCGCCGAATCGCTTCACGCGGCCGGGCGATCC